>NZ_LDVA01000261.1:0-122890 GCF_050768715.1 Burkholderia sp. ZZQ-2
CCGAGCTTGTGCTCGATCGACACGCAGTGCACGTCGTTGCGTTCGCCCAGCGAGCCGTCCTCGTTCACCAGGAACTTCGGCACGATGAACAGCGAAATGCCCTTCACGCCTTCCGGCGCGTTCGGCGTGCGTGCCAGCACCAGGTGGACGATGTTGTCCGCCATGTCGTGCTCGCCCCACGTGATGAAGATCTTCGTGCCGAACACCTTGTACGTGCCGTCGCCCTGCGGCTCCGCACGCGAACGCACCAGCGCGAGATCCGAGCCCGCTTGCGGCTCGGTCAGGTTCATCGTGCCGGTCCATTCGCCCGAGATCAGCTTCGGCAGATAGCGTTGCTTCTGCTCGTCGGTGCCGGCCGTCAGCAGCGCCTCGATTGCGCCGTCGGTGAGCAGCGGGCACAGAGCAAAGGCGAGGTTCGACGCATCCAGCATCTCGGCACACGGCGTCGCGAGCAGCTTCGGCAGGCCTTGGCCACCGAATTCGACCGGATGCTTCACACCTTGCCAGCCGCCTGCCGTGAATTGGCGGAACGCGTCGGCAAAGCCCGGCGATGCCGTCACGGCGCCGTCCTTCCAGGTCGTCCCGTTTCGGTCACCCGACACGTTGAGCGGCGCCACGACTTCGCCGCAGAATTTCGCGGACTCCTCAATGACGGCTTGCGCAGTTTCAGCGGTTGCATCTTCGAAGCCAGGCAGCGTGGCGATCTGCTCCAGGTTCGCCAGTTCGTTGATCGCAAAGAGGATGTCTTTGACCGGGGCGATATAGCTCATCGCACATCTCCACATTGTGTGATGCGTGCAACAACACGCGGGAAGACGCGCTATGGGTCGAGCGCGTCTGATTGATGCGCTCATCCTAGTCTCGGCCCCGGCTTATCCGGATACCCAAACCTGCCCATTGACTGACAAAACACGCCAAATCAATGCGATTCGTCAAACCTGCGCACAGGTTGACGCGATTTGTCACTTCCGAGACCGATTCAGTCACTGCCGGCGGCCCCTTCCGGATGCGGATACCGGGTACGGCGAACGCGCTCCGTCGGTCAGCCGTCGCCGGCACATCCGCACGTTGAGCCGATTCGACTGCCATGCGATGGAGAAGGAATGGAGAAACGGGCGCGAGGCAATCGCGGCAAAGCGCGTCGCGCCCGGCGGCCGCGACGCGTTGCCGCGCAGCACGGCAACTGGCGTGGAGTGCTACAAGCCTTGCGGCCGGTGGCCGCACGCGACACGGTCATCCGTGCGCGTTCGCGGCCGGGCCGATCGCGTGATATGACAATTGATGCCTCGATTTGCCGGCGGTTCGACGAAGACCTCGCCGCGCGTCGAGCCGCTACGCGCGTGCGCCCCGCAGCTTCAGCGCGATCTCGAGCCGAGCGATCCAGGCGGCGTCGTCGAGTTTCGCACCGGTAATGTTTTCCACACGTTCGAGCCGATGGTCGAGCGTGTTCGGGTGGATATCCAGCGCGGCGGCCGTCACCTTGCGGCGTTGCCGGTTCGCAAAGAACGTCTCCAGCGTCGCAATGATTTCCGGCTCCCCCGCCAGTTCCTCGATCAACGACAGCAGGTAGTTCAACGCGCCATCATTGCCGCGCACGCACTCCTCGAGGACGATGTCCGAGTAGCGATGCGCGCGATGCCCTGCATTTGCGCTCCGGCCGAACGCCAGCGCGCGAATCGCCTCCTCCGCGGACGCCGCCCAGCCTTTCGCCCCGGTGCTCGCCAGACCGATGCCGGCCGATGCGTCGGACGACGCGCTGTCGAGCCATGCAGCCACGCTGCCCGCGACCCGCCTGTCGCTCGCGCTGGCGGATTCGTCGTGGAGGCACGGCGCCCATACGATCAGCCGGTCGCGATGCCAGACGTCGAGCAGGCTGTCCCGGGGTGTTTTCAGGTGACGTGCGACGGCGAGCACCAGTCGGTCGGTCTCCTCCTCCGCGTGCAGCGCACTGCGATCCAGGTGCGCCGATTCGATCGCGATCGCGATTCGGCGCATCGTGGGATCGAGCCCCAGCGCCTTGGTGGCCTTGCGGAATGCGTCGTCGTCGACCGTGGGGTTGAAGATGATTTCATGCAGTTGATAGCGCAGCGACTCCTTCCAGCGCGCCTGCTGATACTGCTCGTCGAGATAGGCACGCGACATCAGTTGCGCCATCTCGTCGAAGAAATCCATCAGGTACGGCGAGATCACGAAGAACAGCTCGTCGCGCAACTCGTCGCACGCGCTGCCGAGTTCGGCGCAACTACGCCACACCTCCCTCACCCCGACGCGAAACGCGCGCAGCAGCGACGGCAGCGGAATGCCCTGGTGGACGCGCCGTCGGCCGCATTCCTGGAACACCTCGAGATCCTTGTCCGACGGAAACGCGCCGGTAAATACGGACTCGAACCACAGTCGCTCCGATAACGCAATCGACTCCATGATGTCCTGCCTGACCGCGGCCGACAGATCCTCGTAGCCCTCGATGCGAATCAGGGCCGCATAGGTCCGATCGATCACGTCTGTCGGATTCAGCGTCAATTCCCGAATCTTGTCCCGCATCAGCGCCGACGTTTCCGGAATCTGGACATGTCCTGTATGCATCTTTCCTCTTCTTTCGGTTCGGCGGCGCTCGGCCGCCATCGCGGGCATCCAGGGGCAATCGGGTCGACGCCACGCGCCGAACGACACCCGTCGCCCGACGGGGCGTTGTGAAAAGTTCCATTCGGAACGCCCAGTTCTCCCATTTCACCGCCCGGGGCGACCGGATAACGTTCTCGACAGGTCGATCGGACATTGCGTCCCGATTGACGGATATGTCCCCGTGTCACTCGCCAGAGGCCCCATGCAAACCCCCGAGAGTATATTTTCCGGCCTGAAGGTCGTCGATTTCGCCAGCTACATTGCCGGACCGGCAGCGACGACGATTCTTTCAGATTTCGGCGCCACGGTCATCAAAGTGGAGCCGCCCGGCACGGGCGACCCCTATCGGCATTTCTATGCGATCCCGCCGAACCCGATCAGCGAACACAACTACGCGTGGCAACTGACCAACCGCAACAAGCGCGGCCTCGCCCTCGACCTCAAGTCGCCCGCCGCTCGCGACATCGTCACCCGCCTCGCGCAATGGGCGGACGTCATCGTCGTCAACTTCCCGCCGAAGATCAAGGAAAAGCTCGGCCTCACCTATGAGGCACTCGCGCCGCTCAACGAGCGCCTCGTCTACGCCGACCTCACCGGCTACGGCACGAAAGGCCCGGAAGCCGACAAGCCCGGCTTCGACATCACCGCCTACTGGGCGCGCACCGGCCTGATGCAGGTCACGCGCGACGGCGACAGCCCGCCGACGCTGCCGGTGCCGGGCATCGGCGATCACGCGACGGCGAGCACGCTGTATTCCGCGATCGTGACAGGCCTTTATCGACGCGAAAAAACCGGCAAGGGCAGCCACGTCAGCACCTCGCTGATCGCCGAAGGCGCATGGGCCGCCGCCGCGTGGATCGAAGGCGGGCTCAACGGCGCACGCTATCGCGAGCGGCAGGGCCGCAAGTCGCCGCCGAATGCGCTGCTGAACCCGTACCGCACCGCCGACGATCGGTGGCTGCTGGTCGTGCTGCCGGCGAGCAAAGACTGGCCCTTGCTCGTCGACGCGATGCAGTTGCCCGCGCTGCTCGACGATCCGCGCTTCGCCAACGAGGCGGCCCGCGCGGAAAACGCGGCCGCACTCGTCGCCATTCTCGACGAAGCGTTTGCCCGGCAACCGCTCGAGTACTGGAAGAAGACCTTCGACGCAGGCCGCGTGATCTACGGCGTCGTCCAGATCGCGGACGAAATCATCAACGACCGGCAAATGTACGAGAACGACATCTTCGTGCCGCTCGCCGAGCCGACCGGCAGCGCGACGCACACGGTGAACAGCCCCGTCCAGGTCGCGGGCGTGCAGAAGGTCTCGCCCGGGCCCGCGCCGCAGCTCGGCGAACACAGCGACAGCGTGCTTGCCGACCTCGGTTACGGCGCCGACGAAATCGCCCGGCTGCTGGCCGAAGGCGTCGTATCGAAGCACGGCACGCGCGCATGACGCGCCAGCCGTCCGATTCTCCCTCGAATTGACAGGACAACAAAGTGACCGAACAGGAATTGCTCGAACAGGCCTATGCGATGCCGCTCGTCGGCCCGGCCTACGCGAAGCCGCCGTATCGCTTCGTCGATCGCGAATTCATCATCATCACGTATCGGACCGATCCCGCCGCGCTCGAGCGGCTCGTTCCCGCGCCGCTGAAGATCGTCGAACCGATCGTGAAATACGAATTCATCAAGATGCCTGACTCGTCGGGGCTCGGCTCCTACACCGAATCGGGCCAGGTCATCCCGGTGACGCTCGACGGCGTCGCGGGCGGCTACACCCATGCGATGTACCTCGACAACCTGCCTGGCATTGCGGCGGGACGCGAGCTCCTCGGTTTTCCGAAGACCCTCGCCCAGCCGAAGCTCGAGGTGCGCAGCGATACGCTCGTCGGCACGCTCGACTACAACGGCGTGCGCGTCGCGACGGCCACGATGGGCTACAAGTATCAGGCGCTCGACACGGAAGAAGTCCGCCGTTCGCTCGACGGCCCCGGCTACCTGCTGAAGATCATTCCGCACGTCGACGGCAAGCCGCGCATCTGCGAGCTGGTCAAGTACCGGCTGAGCGACCTGGTCGTCAAGGGCGCATGGACGGGCCCCGCCACGCTCGAACTGCATCCGCACTGCTTTGCGCCCGTCGCGCAGCTGCCGGTGCTCGAAGTGCTCTCGGCGACGCACATCCTCACGGATCTCACCCTGGGTGCGGGCGAAGTCGTGCACGACTACCTGGCGCCGTCGCGTCATGACCATCGATTCCGTTGATGCCGCGACCCGCGTCATCAAGAACGACTCTGGAGAGTTGAAGATGTCGAAGCAAATCAAGCGTGTTGCCGTGATCGGCACCGGCGTGATCGGCGCGAGCTGGACCGCGCTGTTTCTCGCGAAGGGTCTGGATGTCGTCGCCACCGACATTGCGCCGGATGCCGAAGCCAGGCTCCGTCAGTACGTCGACAACGCATGGCCGGCCCTCGAAAAGTTCGGCCTCGCCCCCGGCGCGTCGCGCGACCGGCTGACGTTCACCGCCGATACGCGGACCGCCATCGCCGGCGCGGACCTCGTCCAGGAAAACGGCCCGGAGCGGATTGCCGTCAAGCAGGCGCTCTATTCGCTGCTGGACGAAACGCTGCCCGCCGACGTGATCATCGCGTCGAGCTCTTCCGGCCTGACGATGAGCGAGATCCAGTCGGCCTGCGAACGCCACCCCGAGCGCTGCGTGATCGGCCATCCGTTCAATCCGCCGCACCTGATCCCGCTCGTCGAGATCGTCGGCGGCAAGCAGACCTCGCAGGACACCATCGAACGCACGATCGCGTTCTATACGAGCCTCGGCAAGAAAACCATCCGGCTCAACAAGGAAGTGCCCGGCCATGTCGCGAACCGCCTGCAAGCCGCGCTCTGGCGCGAGATCGTCCACCTGGTCGCCACGGACGTCGTGAGCGTCGAGGATGCCGATACCGCGGTGTGCTGGGGACCCGGCCTGCGCTGGGGTGTGATGGGCCCGAACATGCTGTTCCATCTCGGCGGCGGCCAGGGCGGCATCGAACACTTCTTCGACCAGTTCACCGGCCCGATGACCGCGTGGTGGGAAGTGCTCGGCTCGCCGCAGATCACGGCGGCAGTACGGCAGAAAATGACCGCCGGTGTTCGGGAAGAAGTTGCCGGCCGGTCGATCGACCAACTGGCCGCACGTCGCGATGAAGTGCTGCTTGGCCTGCTCGCGCTGCGCTCCGAAGAACGCTGATGCATCCGACGGCCGCCGCGCAGATCGCCGCGGCCTCTTTCCCCCTCGATCATCCCCCCTCATGCAACCTCTTCTGAATCTGTCATACGAAAAGCGCGCGGGCATCGCATACGTCACCGTGAACCGTCCGAAGTCGCTCAACGCGCTGAACCATGCGACGCTCGACGAAATCCGCGCGGTCATGGAAGACGCGCGCGACGATTCCGCCGTTCACGGCGTGATCCTGACGGGCGCCGGCGACAAGGCGTTCGTTGCCGGCGCGGACATCAGCGAAATCGCGCCGCTCGGCGCCGTCGATGCCGCGACGTTCACGCGTCAGGGACAAACCACGTTCGATCTGATCGAAAACCTGGGCAAGCCGGTCATCGCGGCGATCAACGGCTTTGCGCTCGGCGGCGGCTGCGAGCTTGCGATGGCCTGCACGATCCGTCTGGCGACGGAACGTGCGCACTTCGGGCAACCTGAAGTGAAGCTCGGTGTCATCCCGGGGTTCGGCGGCACGCAACGCCTGCCGCGCCTGATCGGCAAGGGCCGCGCAATGCAGTTGATCCTCACCGCGACCATGATCGACGCCGCCGAAGCCTACAGGATCGGCCTCGTCAACGAGGTGGTGCCGGCCGATGCGCTCCTCGCGCGCGCCGAAGCGCTGCTCGCGCAGATCGTCGCCAACGCGCCGCTCGCGACCCGATTCGCGATTCAGGCCATCAACCGCGGGCTCGACATGAGCCAGGACCAGGGCATGCTGCTGGAAAGCGCACTGTTCTCGATCTGCGCGGCAACCGACGACAAACGAGAAGGGACGTCGGCGTTCCTCGAAAAGCGGGTCGCCAGCTTCAGCGCCCGCTGACGCTACCCGGGCGGCACGGCGTTCGCGCTCCCGGCGCCTGCGCCGTCACCGGCCGACGGATCGCTCGGTATGGCGATACGCGGCCGGCGTACTGCCCGTCCAGTGACGGAACGCGCGATGAAATGCAGTCGGGTTGTCGAACCCGACGTCGTACGCGATTCCCGCGATCGTCTCGTTGGAGTGAGTCAGCCGCTGGATCGCGATGTCGCGCCGCACTTCATCCTTGATGGCCTGAAACGTCGTGCCTTCGACTTCCAGACGCCGGCCGAGCGTACGCGTCGAATAATTCAGCGCATGCGCGACCTGATCGATCGTCGGTGTCGCGGGCAGGCAATCCGCCATGTAACGCCAGACCTGGTGGCACACCATCTGGTCCGCAAACGTGACAAATATCCAGTCTTCGGGCGCCCGCTTCAGGAACGCCTGAAGATCCGGCTTGCGCTGCCTGATGGGCATCGCGAGATAGTTCGCATCGAAGCGAAGACAGGTCATGGCTTGATCGAACTTCACCGGGCCGGGAAACAGGTAAAGATGATCGCCCGCCTGTGCCGAGCGCGGAAACTGGAAATTCACCTCGATCAGCGGAATCTTCTGGCGAATCAGCCAGGATGCGATGCCATGAATCAGCTTCAGCACCAGTTCGCATCCGAGCGCGCTCACACCCGGGCCTTGAGGCTCGATGATCAATCGAACCATGCCGGCCTTGCCGTCCTGCGTGGATTCGAGTGTGAATTCTTCGAGGAGGATATGAAAGAACTGCGTGAGCCGATATAGCGCGACTTCGAGCCGCGGCGCGTCCAGCAAGCTCAGACAGAGAAATTTGAGCGTGCCCTTTCTCAACCGTCGGCTGAAAATGCCCGGCATTTCGTCGTCCAGTTCACCGGCCAGCAGACGATAGAGCGTGGAGAATTGCTCCTGCGTCACACGGGCCCCTGGCTTGCCGAGCAACTCGTGCGGAATGCCCGACAGCTCGGCCAGCCTGGCAATCGTCTCCCGCTCGGCGCCGGAAAGGAAGCCGTTCACGACGGTAATGGGAACGGTGGCGGTCAGTGGATTCAAGTCGGCTCCCCGCCGTGTCGAAGGAAGGCCATGCTGTCGTACGCGCGGCTCACAGCGCGCCCGCGTACCGCGCATCTGCGCAGGCATCCGCGTCTTCCGCAAGTCTTGCCGGCTCGACGTCAACACCCGGCCCGGCATACGCGGCAAACGTCTGCTCGTCACGTGCCAGCATCGACGGCACCGCGTCGCGCATCAGATCGACCCAAGTCCGGATTTTCACATCCAGATACTGGCGCGACGAGTACAGCACGTACACATTCATGTCATGGGTGCGATAGTGCGGCAGCACGCATGTGAGCTGCCCATCGCGCAACCCGTCGACCGCCGAGTAAAGCGGCAGCAGACCGATGCCCATGCCGCCCCGAATGCCTGCCGCCAGCGCGTCGGCGTCGTTGACGCGAAAGGCGGGCGTGACCGGCGCGGTCGCCTGTACACCGTCCGGGCCGATCAGGTTCCATGCGTCGTGCGATGTCGACGTCGTCATCAGGCCGAGACACGCGTGCCGTTCGAGATCCTGAAGCGTGGCCGGCACACCGTGTGTGTCGACATATCCGCGCGACGCGCACAGGATGCCGAAGGTCGCGCCGATTCGCTCGGAAACCTGGCCGGATTCCGGCGGATGGCGTTCGAGTGAGATCGACACGTCCAGGCCCTCCCCGATCAGGTCGGGCCGCCGCCCGGTCGTCAGCAAGTCGATCCTGACCTCCGGAAAACGCTGCCGATAGGCTGCGACGAGCGACATCACATAGCGCCGGTCCAACCCGTTCGCGCAATGCAGCTTCAGCTTTCCGGACGGCCGCGCATGGGCGCCGCACGTCTCCGCCTCTGCCTGTTCGAGGTAGGCGAGTATCTGGTCGCATCGCCTCCAGTATCGTTCGCCGGCCTCGGTCAACGAGACGCGGCGCGTCGTCCGGTTCAACAATCGGACCGTCAGGTGCCGTTCGAGATCCGACACCATGCGGGAAACCCGGGTAGTGCTCACGCCGAGTTGCCGGGCCGCCGCCGAAAATCCGCCGGCGTTGACCACGCCAACGAACAGGCGCATGTGTTGAAGCGTGACCATGGTTTCTTCCGTTTTGGACAAACGGAATTTTTGCACGGGAATCCTGATCGATTGCCCGCGACGTTCGCAAAATTGCGTTACGCAGGGCTTTGTCGTTTTGCACAAATCCGGTTGTGCGAAAGCGCTCGACGCCCGGTACCGCCTTCTCGAACCGTGCCGGCAAATCCGTCCCCGCCGCCCCTTCGGTTACCGCGCGTCCGACTGCGCCTTGAGAATCGCCTGCGCCCGGTTCTTGACGTCCAGTTTCAGATAAAGATTCTTCAGGTGAAACTTCACCGTGTTCTCGGACAGGAACAGCTTCTCGGAGATCTCGCGATTCGACGCTCCGCTGCACAGCAACCGCAGGATTTCATCCTCCCGCTGCGACAACAGGCTCGACCACGCCGCCTTCTGGACGTTCGCCTTCGGAAGCGGCTCGGCCCGCTCCGTGCCATCGAGCATCGCCGCCAGCTCGCCGCCCTCGTCGAGCAACGCACGCGTACAGCCGCCCGCTCGTGCGGCGTCCTGCGCACTCTGCAAGGTGCGCAGCGCCAGCCGCGTGTGCCCTTGCCGATGCTGCACCAGCGCCTGCAAGACCTGCAGCTTGACAGACAGCAGCGGTCGCGCCGGCACGATGCCGAGCGCCGCCTTCAGCAACTCGGCGGCCCGGTCGAGCCGCTGCTGCTGCAACGCGAGCCGGATGCGGCCGAGCAAAGGGCCGCTCAGCAGTTCCGTCACCTCGATCCACCCCGGGTCCGGCGCTGCGGTATCACCCGATACCTGCGACAGCAACGCATCGATGCGTGTCGTCTCGCCGCTGCGCGCCGCCAGATACAGGCGCTCCCACACAATCATCTCCCGCACGCTCGACCAGCGATTGTGAAAGCTCAGACGCTCGAGCGTGTCGAGCGCGTCGCGCGCCTGAAGCATCCGGCCGCGCGCGACATGCACGCGCGCGATCGACACCATCGACAACGCGATGAATTCAGGCACCGTCGCGAGCGCAATATCCTCGCCGAACTGCGCGGAGAGTCGCTCGACCGTGTCGAACTGGTCTGCCTCATAGCAGGCCCAGATGCGCGACGCCGCCAGCGCCGCGGCCGACATGCCCCGGTTCACGTACGGACTGCCCGCGTCGCGTCGCACGCCGCGAGTCGCATGCGGGGCGTCAGTAGCCAGCCGCGGCTGCGCGCTCATCACCTGCAGGATGCAGCGCAACGCGAGCGTATAGCCATGGCTGAACGCGGCCTGTGCATGGTCATTGTGGCTGTTCGCCAGCACCAGCAGGTGATGGGCCCGTTCGTCGTCCCACTCGGCCATCGCGCTGAACGCAAGGAGATTGGCCGCCGCGCCGAGCTCGAACGCCTCGAACAGGCCGGACGCCGGCTGACGCAGCGCGGGCACGTCGGCGAGCCGCGCCGCGCCGCGCAGGTCGTTCCCGAACAGCAAGGCCATCGCGAGCACGACGTCCGCGCCGTGCCCGTCGCGCGTATCGGCGAGATACGACAGCAGCGGATGGGTCGGCCCGCCGCGCCGCAGGAACACCAGCGCCCACGCGATCTTCACCGCGAGGCTCCGGCAGCCGAGCACCTCCTGCAACGGCAGCCGGTCGAACCAGTACGCGACCGTCACCAACTCGGCGCCCTCGACGAGTCGGGACGCCCAGTCGTCCAGCGTCGTGATCGCAAGCGAATACTCCCGTGCCTCGACCGCATGGAACATCGCCTCTTCCGGCACGCCATGGCGCACGTACCAGTGCGCGGCGCGGCGGTGCACGTCGATCATGTGCGCCGCATCCTCATGCGCGAGCCGATCGGACAGGAAGCGCGCGAACAGCCCGTGATAGCGATACCATCCCGGGCTGCCGTCGAGCGCCTCCACGAACAACCCGTCGCGTTCGAGCTGCCGCAGCACCGCGTCCGCGTGCTCAAACCCGGTCACTTCCCCGCAGAGCGAGCCGTTCAGGCGCCGCAATTGCGACGTCTTCAGCAGGAACGTCCGCACGGCGGGCGGCTGTAGCGCCAGCGTATTCTCCGACAGGTAGCGAACCAGTTCGAGCGGCGTGCAGTCGCGCATCTCGTCAAGCGCGTCCCGGATCTCGTCGCGCGCGAGCGCGAGCTTGAACAGTTGCAGCCCCGCCGGCCATCCCTCGGTACGCGACTGGATGAACGCCTCCGTTTCCGCATCGATCGTGTCGGCGGCATCCGCGAGGAACACCGCCGCTTCGTCCGTCGAGAAACGCAGATCCTCCATCCGCAGCACGAGCGCCTCTTCGGCAACCTGTAACGCGCTCACGCCGACGTCCGGCAGGTTGCGAGATCCGATGTAGACGCGACAGCGCCCGGGCAGCGCGTCCAGCAGATCGCGAAAGAAATGCAGAATCGCCGGCTCGTGAATCCACTGGAAATCGTCGATGCAGATGCCGATCGGACCGTCGATTCGTGCGAGCTGGCCGAACACCCAGTCGAGCATGTTGTCGGACGGGCGCACCGCCTGCCCGCTCGCGGCCACGCCGGCCTCCTCGACCATCTGTGCGATCAGCGAGATGAAATACGCTTCGAAACGGCGTGGATCGTTGTCGTTCTCGTCGAGCGCGAGCCACGCCATCGTCCAGCGCTTCGCGCGCCCTGCCTCCATGATCTGCTGCAGCAACGTCGATTTGCCGCTGCCGAGCGGGGCCTGCAGGATCACGATGTGCGGCACGCCGAGCCCCGTCACGCGATCGAGCAGCGCACGCCGGACGATCGCGCCGCGACGCGCGACCGGCGGAAAGAACTTGTGTTCGAGCAAGTCCGCGCCGTGGCGGCGTGGCCTGCGTCGCGTCGAATTCAGGGAAGCAGTCACGATCGTCCGGATGGCGTGGAAGAGAAGGCATCGTGCCTCAATCGTAAAGCCGCTTCAAGCATCGCCGGCCGTCGGCTCTGCCGCGCGCTCGTCCGGCAGCGGCGGCGTCCAGCCGCCGACGCGCGAAAATGCCGAGAACGCCGCGAACGGATTGCAGCAGAACGGACGCAGGCAACCTGCATCGTGCGACGCCCCGTCGTCCAGGCTGTCGGCCCCCGCCGCCCGCGCGCCGGTTACGAGCGACGCCGTCATCGCGGCACCGCGCCGGCAAAAGCCACGTATGCGTCGAGCGCCGCCGGATTGGCCATCGCATCGCGACTCGCCGCGCTTTCGGCGCGCTGCCCCATCAGGATCTTGCGCACCGGCACCTCCATTTTCTTGCCGGTCAGCGTGTACGGAATCTGCTCCATCGCGACCATCACGTCCGGCACGTGGCGCGGGCTGCACAGCGTGCGCAGACGCTCCGCGATCCGTGCGCGCAGCGTATCGTCGAGCGCCGCGCCATCGCGCAGGCGCAGGAACAGCGGCATGAAGTAGCGGCCGCCGGGCAGTTCGCAGCAGACGACGAGGCTGTCGGCCACCACTTCGATCTCCTCGACGACGCGATAGATCTCCGCCGAGCCGATGCGCACGCCGTGTCGATTCAGCGTGGAATCGGCCCGCCCATAGATGTAGCAACCGCCGTGCGGCACGATCTTCATGAAATCGCCGTGCCGCCACACGCCGGGGAAATAGTCGAAATAGGACTCCCGATAACGCGTGCCGCCGTCGTCGTTCCAGAAGCAGATCGGCATGGAGGGCGCCGGCCGCGTGACGACGAGCTCGCCGATTTCGTCGACGACCGGCTCGCCGGCATCGTTCCACACGTCGACCGCCATGCCGAGCATGCGCGCCTGGATCTCTCCCGCCCGCACCGGCAGCAGCGGCACGGCACCGACGAGCCCGCTGCACAGCTCGGTGCCGCCGGATTGAGACGTGACCCACAAATCCGGTTTCACGCAGCGATAGAACCACGAGAACGTTTCCGGCGTGCTTGGCGCACCGCTCAGGATCACGCTCCTGACGCGCGACAGGTCGAATTCGCGGCCGGGCTCGAGGCCGGCCTTCTCCATCATCTGCACGAAAGTCGGGCTGCCGCCGAAGCAGGTCGCCCCCGCATCGGCGGCGAGCTGCCACAGGCAACCCGGCCCGCCGTGCATCGGGCTGCCGTCGTAGAGCACCGCGGCCGCGCCCGTCATCAGCGACGCGACCAGCAGGTTCCACATCATCCAGCCGGTCGTGCTGTAGAAGAACATCACGTCGCCGGCGCGCAGATCCATGTGCAGGTGCATCAGCTTCAGGTGCTCGACGAGGATGCCGACGTGGCTGTGGACGATCGCCTTCGGCAAACCGGTCGTTCCCGACGAGAACACGATCCAGAGCGGATGATCGGGACCGACACGTTCGAAGCGGAATGCGTCGGGCGGCACGTCGGGGCCATCCAGAAGCGCATGCCACGGATGCGTCGCACACGGCAGTGACGCGGCGCCGTCCGGCAGCGCATCGACGTCGGACGACAACCACACGAGCGCCTCCAGCGACGGCAGCGCGTGCGCGATCTGCAGCGCTTCCTCCGTGCGCTCAAACACCCGTCCGCCGAAGCTGTAGCGATCGGCCGCGATCAGCACCTTCGGCGCGATCTGCCGGAAGCGGTCGACCACCGTACGCACACCGAAATCGATCGCGGCCGACGACCATACTGCCCCGATGCTGGTGGCTGCGAGCATCGCGATCGCGCATTCGGGCACGTTCGGCAAATACGCGACGACGCGGTCGCCGGGCTGCACGCCCATCTCGCGCAAGCGCGTCGCGACGCGCCGCACCCGGCCGGCGAGCTCGACCAGCGACAGCGTACGCAGCGGTTGCGTTTCGCTCGCGTAGTGGAATGCCGGCTGCGCCGCGTCCGCATGCGCGGCATGCCGCAACACGTGTTCCGCGTAGTTCACGCGTGCATCGGGAAACCAGCGCGTGTGCGGCATCGGCGCGCCGTCGGTCACGCGACGCGCCGAACCGTCGAACTGCACGTCGAACCACTGCCAGATCGACGCCCAGAACGCGTCCGGTTCGCCGGTCGACCAGCGCCACAGCGCATCGTAGTCGGCAAACGCCAGGTCGCGATCGGCCGCGAGCCAGTCCATGAAACGCGCCAGATTGGAACCGCGCATGAACGCGTCATCCGGCGTCCACATCAGTTCGCCTTCGTTCGTCATGTCAATGCCTTTCACGTAAGCGCGTAATGCGCGCGAGAACCGTTTCGGGATGTGCCAACGCGGGGATTTCCGCGACGTCGAACGTGTCGGGCCGCGCCGCCGGCAAATCGTCTTCGCCAAACCAGAACGCCGCGGGCACGACAACGCCGGTCGGCCCCGGGCCGCACGTCGCCGGCGCGATCGCGAAGTCCGGCGCCGACGCGCCCGAGAAGGCGACCGACGCCGGAATCCGCAGCCCCCATTCCCAGCCATAATGCCGCGCGACGTTCGCGACCGGCTGAAGCAGCGCCAGCCCGTGCGCGGCACCGTCGGCATCCCGTCCGAGCGATTCGCGCATCAGCACGGCGTCCACTCCGGCCGTCGCGAACGTGCGCAGGAAATCCGCCACGCACGCCGCTGCCGCGTCGGCTGCGTCTTCGTCGACTTCGACGCGCTGCGTGCCGCTCGCGAACGCGAATGCGCGCGCCGCCCAGTCGCGCGGCGACGGCAGCTCCAGCACGAAGATCGCGTCGGGCAACGCGGCGCGCAGCGCGACCGCCAGCGCCGCCACGTGCGCACGCACCGGCTCGCTTGAAAGATACGCTTTCAGCGGCAGATGCGCGCGCTTCGTCTTGCCGATCAGCTCGGCGGCAAGCGCCGAATCGCGCGTGAGCCACGCGTCGGCCACATCCGCGAGCGGCAGCGTGAGCACGTCCGGGCGCAGCAGGCCCTGCGCGTGCCGCGCCCACGCGACGCACGCGGCGCCGTCGAGCCACGGTGGCGCGTCACCCGTGAGCAGCGGCGCGCTATAGCCGGCGTGATCGAGCCACAGCAGCCGACGCGAGCGGCTGGCTTGCGTCAACCCGGGCATGATGACGCCTCCGTGTTCAATGCGTCGAGACGCGCTTCCAGTTCCGCGATTCGCACGTCCTTCGGATCGAGCATGTACGCGCCCTGAAGCCGGTCAGCCGGCATCGTGACGCGCTGGCCCAGCGTCGTCGCGTAGATCTCCGCGTTGTCGCTCCAGCTCCCGAAGTAGGGCAACGAAGCAGGCGGCTCGGGCGTCACCCATTCCGCGCAGAACGCATCGAACGGCCGGGCGCGCGCGATCCGCGCAAGCCGCTCGGAAGCCCGTGCATCGGCGGTCGCCTCGACGTCCACGACCAGCGTCTGCTCGTCGTAGACGACCTTGTAGATGTCGCGTGCATTCTCGTGCGACATCAGTTCCTCGCGCAGATCCTTCATCACGAGCGCCGGATCGCGTTCGAGCACGTCGCCGTAACCGCCGCCCGAGCCCTGGCAGATCATGTAGATCTCGCCTTCGTTGCAGATCTCGAACGTCATGCCCATGTCGTGGCTGCTGTACTTCGCCCCCGGAATCGGGCGGTTGTTCATCAGGTCGACGATGTCGAACGTTTCGACGGCTTTCGGATTTTCCTCCAGCACCTTGAAGATGTTGATGCCCTTGATCTTCATCAGCTGATAGCTCGGGCACGAATAGCCGCCGAACAGGCCCTGCGCGGACGGGAACTTCGACCCCTCGCATCCGGTCATGAAACCCCACAGGCCCGACCCGCGCGCGGTCGCGATCTGCTCGTAGCCCATCCCGCCGCGATACTTGCCCCAGCCGATCCGGTCCTTCGCGAGCCGCTGCGCGCCGAGGCGGATGATCGGCGTATCCTCCTCGGCAATCTCGTGCTCGCCGGTGTCGCACATGAAGCCGAACACGGGCGAGATCGAGTGCTCGCCGTCCGCGTGGCTGCGCGCGCCCTGCCCGTTGCCGTTGATGTCCGCGCAGAAGTTGCCGGTCACGTCGCCGTGTTGCGTGAGGCCGCCGTAGATGAACGTCGCCGCCTGATCGTATTGCGACGCGATCACCGCGGAGTAGCGATGCGGCAGGCTATAGCTGAGCTTGTTCATCGGGATCGTCCAGACCACGCAGCCCTTGAACAGCGGCATCAGGCTCATCGCCTGCGGCATCTCGCCCTCGGCGTCGAGGATCGAGTTGCGATCGGTGATGATCTCGATCGGCGACAACACGGCCATCGTGTGCGGCAGATCCGGCCAGATGTTCTGCAACAGCCCGGTACACAGCGCCGCCTTGAACGAGGCGATGTTGGTGTTCACCGAGCGATTCATGAACTGCGGGGCCGAGCCGCGAAAATCCATGATCATCCGGTCGCCCTTCACGGTGATCGCACAGGAGATTTTCTGCAGCGCATTCTCGCGCAGGCTCGAATCCATGAACTGCAGCACGCGCGTCGTGCCGTCGGGCAGCTCGCGAATCCGCCGGCGCATCTCCGTCTCGACGTCTTCCAGATGCGAGCGCAGCGTGCCGATCAGCGCATCGCGGCCATACTGGTCGAGCAATGCGATGATCCGGTCGCGCAGCCGCAGCACCGCATGCAGCTTGACCTTCATGTCTTCGAGCTGCAGCCGCGGATCGCGCACCGAGTTCTGCAGGAACGTGACGAGATCGCGCTTCAGCTCGAAGTTCTCGACGATCTTGAACGGCGGCATCTTGATGCCTTCGTCGTACTTGCTCTCCGCCTTGGCCGGCAAGCCGCCCGGCTCGGTCGAGCCGTTTTCGCCCTCGTGGATCGTCGACGACAGCCAGCAGACGAGTTCGCCCTTGTAGAACAGCGGCATCATCATCGACTGGTCGGTGTTGTGAATGCCGCCATAACGCGCGTCGTTGTGGATGAACCCGTCGCCGTCCTTCACGCCGACGGTCGGATCGTCGGTCCAGTTCTTGATGATGAAGCGGATCGGATAGAAGCAGCACGCGGCGAACGCGATGATCCCGTGCGGCGCGATCATCGACAGGTCGCCCTGCGCGGTGTAGATCGCCGTCACGAGGTCGCCCCACTTCGCACCCGGCGCCGCCCCCATCTGGTTCACCATCGTGAACGCCTCGGACAGCGCCGAGTTGATCAAGCCGCGCACATGGTGAACCTGGTGCGGATCGACGCCGCGCTCGAGCACTTCCTGCTCGGCCTTCGAGCGCGGCAGAATGCTGTGGTTGCGCATGATCTCGGGATCCGGCCCGAGGAACAGCGTGTTGTCGGCGATGAACTTGTCGAGCAACGCCCGGTCTTCCGCATTGATGTCGTTTTGCATGTCGAACTCCTTGCTTACTTGCGCAGGAACCACGCGCCGCCCTGGGCCGTCGCCTGGTAGATCCAGCCCGGTTCGACGAGGAACGTCGTCGCGCGCGTGGTGATGACGGCCGGCCCTTCGATCCGCGTACGCTCGGCGCGCGCGCGGTCGTCGTAGATCGCGGTGCGCAGCGGCCCGTCGTGCCCGACGAAGTGGCAGTCTCGATGACCGACCGGCTCCGGCGGCGGCAGCGGATCGTCGCTGACCGTCAGCTTCGCAAACTTCACCGACGGCTGTTCGACGTACGCGCACACGCGCAGCGTATTGATCCGCACGCCCGTCTCGGGGCTCTGGGAGCCCTCGCCGAAGCGCGAGCCGTAGCTTTCATGGAACAGCTCCATCAGCGTCAGCACGTCACGCTGGTTCTTCAGCCTCGACAGCGGCGTCACCACCGCCGTCTGCACGCGCTGGTTGCCGTAGCGCATGTCCAGTTCGAGCCGATAGCGGATCTGTGCCGGATCCATGCCCTGCCGTTCGAGATCCTCGCGCCCGCGCCGCTCCAGTTCCTCGACGCCGCGGTTGAACGCGTCGAAATCCGCGAAGAACGCTTTCGTGTTCGGATTGAACAGCACGGTCCACGTATTCATCTCGTGAATGTGCATCTGGTTCACCGTGCCGGCGCCGCACGCGGAGAAGGTCGACGAATACGGCGGCGCGAGGACGCGACCGATGCCGAGCGCGGCCGCGATCCCGCACGCGTGCAGCGGGCCGTTGCCGCCGTACGCGAGCACCGTGAAATCCTTCGGCTCGTAGCCGCGCGTGCGCAGCTCGGTCGCGATGCCGTTCGCCATCGATGCGTCGACCTGCTTCTTGATCAGCTTCGCGGTCTCGATCACGTCGAGGTCCAGCTCGTCGCACAGGTCGTCCTGCATCGCCTGTTTCGCGCGTCGCGGGTTCAACGGAATGCGACCGTTCGCGTAGTTGTTCGGGTCGAGATAGCCGAGCAGCAGATCGGCATCGGTCACGGTCGGATGCTGGCCGCCGCGGTCGTAGCAGGCAGGCCCGGGATCGGAGCCGGCCGATTGCGGGCCGATCTCGACGGTCTTGTACATGCGCTCGTAGCGCGCGATCGAGCCGCCGCCCGCGCCCAGCGCGACGAGATGCACCATCGGCACGCTGACGAGCCAGCGATCGATCACCGGGTTGAAGTCGTAAAATTTCTGCCCGCCGCTCACGACAATCCCGATGTCGAAACTGGTGCCGCCCATGTCGGTTGCGACCACGTTGCCGAGCTCGGCGGCGGCAGCCAGGTATTCGCTGGCGGCGATCCCCGAAACCGGTCCCGAATGGACCGTCTGCAGCGCATCTGTCGAGTTCAGTTGCGCCATCCCGCCCGAGTTGTGATTGACCAGCATCGGCTTCGCGTAGCCCTGCTGGCGCAGGTTCAGCTCCAGCGTGCCGAGCCCGTGATACATGATCTGATGCAGGAACGCGTCGATGATCGACGACGTCGCTCGCGAGTATTCGCCCTTGCGCCCGACGACCTGATGCGACAACAGCATCGGAATCGCGCCGAGCATGTGCGCCGGATATTCGTCGAGGAAAATTTCGCGCACGCGCAGTTCGTGCACCGGATTCACCACGCTGTTCGTGAACATCACGACCAGCGCCTGCGCACCGGCATCGACGAGTTCGCGAATGCGCAACCGCACGTCGTCCTCGTCGAGCGTCCAGAACACCTGCCCCGCATAGTCGATGCGTTCGCGGACTTCACGGATCAGCGGAATCGCGACGAGCGGCTCCGGCCGCGCGGCATTCGGGATATCCATCTGCTCGGGCTCGGACAGCCCTTCGCCGTAACCACGCGCACGGGACAACGGAACCGTGTGCTTGAAACCCGTGGTCACGATCAAGCCGACCCGCGGCCCCTTGCGCTCGATCAGCGCATTGGTGCCGAGCGTCGTCGCATAACGCACCGAATCGACTTCGGACAGAAGCTGCGTCGGCGTCAGTTCGAGCTGGCGGCACGCGTCCGCGAGCGAGTCGTTGAAGCCGACCGCGAGATTGTGATGCGTGGTCAGCGACTTGCCCTCGACGCACTGCTCGCCCCACGCGACGAAGCAATCCGTGAAGGTGCCGCCGATGTCGACGGAAACACGTTTCATGAGCGATTCTCCCCGTATCTCAAGTGGACGATTCATCGGCGGCACCGGCGAGCGCATGCCGATGATGCGCGGCCGCATGCAACGCGCGCTGCAGCTTCACGCGCTCGAGCGCGAGGTCGGGTGCCTGCGCGGGCTCGATCATCTCCGGCCGGTCCTTCCATTGCGCCTTCAACGCGTCGATGTCGAGTTCGATGTCGTGCAGCGGCGGATGGCCCGGCGGCAGATACTCGGCCTCAACCAGAACGCCGCACTCCGGGCAGTAGTACTCGAGAATCCGGCACCAGTCCGGATCGGGTGAATAGGTACGCTCGTATTGCGCCGGATCGAGCAGCGGCTTGTGGATCTCGCGCGGGTCGCGATCGTGGACGAGCAGCCCGCGCTTGTAGTTGTCGCGCGCGCTACCGTGCGCATGACCGCAACGCCGGCATTCCCACTGCTCCGCATCCAGGTCGATGCGCAGCGTTTCGGTAATCAGAACTTTCATTATTTGCTCTCCTTGCCGCTGCTGAGCAGGATGTCTCCGGTGGAGTTGATTTCGAAGTGCCAGCCCGCGTCGATGCGCCCGGTGAAAAAGTCCTCCTCGAGCACGGCCGGGCCGGCCGCATACACCGCGACGCCCTTCGGCTGGTCTTCCACGCGATACAGCGGCAGCTCGGCTTCGCGGCCATCGACAACCACCAGGCGCGTGCCGCGCGCGATCGCTGCCTGCTGGCCACCCTCGCCGAACCGGCCGTCGAGCACCGCCTGCGGCATACGCTTGATCGCGGTCAGCGTCACCGACAGCGTGGCGCCCGGCGCGACGCCCGGCGGCAACGCCGGGCCCGTCAACGCGTGTTCGACCGTCTTGCCGTCGGCGCCGGTAGCCTCGAGCGTGTAGACGAGCCGGCAGTCTTCGATCGCCGCACCTTCACCGAACATCGCGCGCGATGCTTGCGTGAGCAGCACGTCCATCGTCGCGGCGAGCGCCTCCCCGGTCGTGTCGGCCAGCGGCGCCGAGAAGCCATGGCCCACATCCGAAAAGCCGATTCCGTATGCGGAGAACACTGCCGCCAGCCCGGGAATCAACACGCGCTTCACGCCGATCGCGTCCGCGACCCGGCACGCGACGAACGCGCCCGCGCCGCCGAATGCGGCGAGCGTCGTATCGGCGCGAATTTCCGTGTAGGCAACGAGGCTGTCGGCAACCTTCTTCACCCACGCGGCTTCCATCGCGGCGAGCGCCTCCTTGTCACCCATCTTCATCGGATCGGCGACATGCGCATGAATGGCCTGCCGTGCGCGCGCCTTGTCGAGGTGCAGCTTGCCGCCGAAGAACGACGCCGGATCAAGCAATCCCGCCAGCGCGAACGCATCGGTGATCGTCGCCCGGGTACCGCCCAGGCCGAAGCACGCCGGCCCTGGCGCGCTGCCGACGCTCTCCGGTCCGACCACGATCCTGTCGCCGTCCGCACGAATAATCGAACTGCCGCCGACGCCCGCGCTGACCACGTCGCACAGCGCGAACGATGTCGCCACGCCCTCGACGTTGCCGTACCGGTTCGCGCGCACGCCGTGTTCGTCGACAACGCCGATGTCGGTCGTCGTGCCGCCGATATCCATCGACAGCAGGTGTGTCAGTCCATAGTGCGCGGCCAGCACGCGCGCGCCTTCCATCCCGCCGCGCGGGCCCGAACTGTAGGTCTTCAGCGCGATCGTCTTCGCGACGCGGCCCGCATGGCCGTCGTTGCGGAACACCAGCAACGGACTTTGCGCTCGCGCGTCGCGCAGCTTCTGCTCGGCGCTGTACAGGAAGCGCTCCATCGCCGGATGCAGGAACGCGTTGAACAGCGCGGTCCACGTGCGTCGCACGTCGTCGGCATCGTCGGCGACTTCGTGCGCATACAGGATCGGAAGCGCGCCGAGCAGGTGCGGCGGAAAACTGCGCAGCAGCCGGCTCTTCAGCCGCTGTTCGAGCTCCGCCCGCCGCGGACCGCCGATCGCCACGACCAGCCGGTTCGCGCCCGCCGCCGCGAGCTCGCCGACGATGCGCACGATCTCCGCTTCGGACGGCTCGCTGCCCAGCGAAACCGTGCGCTCGCCGATCACCGTGTCGAACAGGCTCGCCGCACCGTCCGCGTCGCGAACCCGATCGGCCGTCAGCGTGCCGCCGACCACCAGGCCGAGCCGCGGCCCCTTGCGTTCGACCAGCGCGTTGGTACCCTGCGTCGTCGAATAGCGGATCGCCGCCGTTGACAGCAGCAGCGCCTCGAGATCCTCGCGTCCGTAGATTGCTTCGGATGCCTTACGCAAACCGTCGAACAGACATTGCGACAGATCGTGCGGCGTCGTCAGCGTCTTCGTGCGCACCACCTTGTCGCGGTCCATCACGCAAATGTCGGTCAGCGTACCGCCGTTGTCGATGTTGATCAGGCGATGCCGCCCAGGCCCGGCACTTGCCGAACCCGACCGCACATCGTGCGTGAAATCGGATGAGTGAGTCATGAACTGTCTCGCTGGGTGAAGGGTCGGGTCAGACCTGGCGAATCCGCCGCGACGGCGGGCCGGCGGGAAGGTCTAGCGGCGCGGGCTGTGCGGCCTGGCGACCACGCAGCGGTGAGAGAAATGGGCAATGCATGTCGTCTCCTGTTGTTGTGTCTATCGTGGAATCAGTCTAGGTGCCTGCTTGACGCACCACGCCACCCGTCCGGGTAGTCTCGAGACATGGATTGCCCGTATGCGGTGCACGTGTGTATGCGACCTTGTCGGACATGCGTGTCGAATCGCGCCCCGGCGCCGTCGTGCGCGATGCAGTGAAGAGAACGGGAGATGCGCGGCGTGCACGCGCCGCGACTACGCCTGGCACACCGTGCCGAGTGGCCGGCCCGGATCAATGACGACGAACGGGTAAAGCCCGTTCGCCGACATCGCGTCGGCGTGGCATAGGGAGAGGGGACGCCGCGCCGAAAGTCGGCGCGGCGATTGGGAAAAACGCGGTGCGGTGCGCGGCACATCACGCGCAGTCCCGACGTGGATGCAGCCCATCGCACCGAACGGGCAGGTGCAGCGTCCGCCGAAGTCGACGGCAGAATCCGAGCCGGCCCGAACGCTGCGCGCCGCGTTGCGAATGCGGCGCGTGCCGGTCAGAACAAGTGACGGATGCCGACTGCCGAGCCGAACGTCGAACCCGACGCACCGAACAACGCGTCGTTCGTCGACAGACCGGTATTCATCTTCCCGTGGTTGTTGACGAAGCCGAACTGGCCGTACAGCAGGGTCGCCTTCGACAGGCTGTAAGTCACGCCGGTCGCAGCCATGATCGAGTGGTTGCGCGTGTCGTTGCCGTCGCTCGTATACCAGACCCCGGCATCCGCATTCACGGCGGGCGTGATCTGATAGCTCAGGCCGCCGCTGTAGACACGGTTGTCGAACGACCCGGAAATTTTGTAGCCGACGAACGACGCCTTCACCGTCAGGTCGCGATACTGATACGTGGCGCCGATCGTGCGCCCCGTAAACGGCACCGTGCTCGGCACGGGCGTCGACGCGGCGGTGCCGCCCGCGTTGCCGTTGTACATGGCGGCGCTGACCAGCAGCGGTCCATACGTATATTTGAGGCTCGCCGAATACTGCCGCCCCGCCTGGAAGTCGCCCGCGACGCCACCGAGCGCGAGCATCGCGGCGCCCTGGAACCCGCCGATCGTCGGGCTCGTATAGGACACCGCGTTCGAATTGAAGATGCCGGTCACGAACACGCTACCGACGTAGATCGGCACGCCGCTGCCGAAGTAAGACACATCGCGCGCATCGGTCGAGATGAGCGACAACACGAACGGCGAGAACTGCACGCCGGCCTTCACCGTCCCGTATGGACTGGCGAGCCCCACCCACGCCTGCCGGCCGAACATGTTGCCGTTCGAATCCGTGAAGCTGCCTTTCGCGATATCGATCCCGCTTTCGAGCGTGAAAATGGCCTTCACCCCGCCGCCGAGATCCTCGGTGCCTTTCAGGCCGAACAGCGACGGCGTCATGCCGCCCGTCACCATCGAAAACTGATGGCCCGCGTTCTGCCCGGTCGCGGGATTCACGGTCTTGCTCGTATAGAGAATGCCGGCGTCGACGACGCCGTACAGCGTGACACTGCTTTGCGCACGGGCGGCCGGCATGCCGACGGCAAGGCAAATAAGAGGCGTGACGACGAGGTTGACGGGGGAAAGGGCATGCTTCATCTACTACGTCTCCTGGTGTTTTTCGAAGTTGGAAGGCCGTGACTCGCCTGCCTGTGCCGATGGCTCGCTTCAATGCGCGTCGGTCTGTCATCGAATACGCAGACAAGCGATCGCTCGCCGCGAAATCCTCAGGAAAGCAGTTTAGGGATGGGGGCACGAACGGTCCCTACCCGTTCGGGTAGTTCGACATCGTGGCTTCCCCGGATCGGTTGAGAATCGATCGCACGCCAGTAAGCCGACGGATGTCCGTTCTTTCGGATCCGTCGAGCGCCATTTTTTCGGGCGTGCGTGAATTTGAGCGCGCGGGGGGACTCGTTCAGGAGACGGCGTGAAGGCCAGCCTGAGGGCGTCGATCGAATCTCAAGACTGCTCGCAAGCGAGCAATCCGGAGCTTACTGGTAATTCATCACGGCGCAGGACGAACGCACCACAATTCAATTGACGGCAGCAGGCCGGACGGAACCGGACTTCCGCCGTATAACTGCACGAACCCAACCAGCGATCGCAACAAACGTCAGACCGGGGGAAAGTATCAATGCAACCAGCACATCGAAGACTTTAGAAAGCTCGGATTCCGTGGCCCCAAATATCCAGTGACTGACAGTTCGGGTCACGGCGAACCATAGAACTGCGCCACCTATCGAACACAATCCGGTCATGAGCCACGGCTTCGTTTCCGCTTCAACTTTGCGCCAAACAAAAATCGCGCTCGCAGCCCAAGCGACATAGATAGGTACCCACAAGGGCCGGGAAATTTGGGAAGCCGACACAAAAGTCGCCAGGATTGTCACCTGGATCATGAGAACAAGCAAACCCATGGCATCCGGGAAATATCGGCTTCGTTGCATGGCGATCAATGACATTGGTTTCTCATTTCTTGAATGCTGAATTGGGACACGTGCAAGCGTGCTGAGCCTGATCTATTGCGATCTGTACGTATCGACCGGGCTCGCTGCGTCAGCAGTCGCTGACACCGGAAAAGTACTTGCTGTGCGTGGCCAGCGCCTCTGAACGAAAGCGCACGAGCTGCTCGCCACGGTCATTGTCCGAAAACCCGTGCGCCCCGAGATAGTCGTAGATTTCACAGTCGTCGACGTCACCCTGATTGACGCCGGTGACGCCAACGACGAGGCGCTGCGCGCCTGGCGCCTTGTAGTCGTTGGTTTCCAGCGTGGTGCTGCCTGACGTCAGTTCCCGACGGGCGACAAACGACATGACGACTTGTTCGTCCTGGAATATCTCGTCGGTAGAGTAGCGTATCGTGGCCGGTGTGACGATCATCGGCGGCGCTGCATTCATTGTGGCGGTGCGCTCAACAATGCCATAACCGGCAGCAACTCGCTGAGTCAAGCGAAAGCAAAACCGACGACAGATGCGGCGCCTTGTCCGAACGATCCATGCAAGCAGTTGAATGGCGAGGTGAACCGTGCAAAGGATGTCGTCGGCAAGCTCGGCTGGTGTACACCGGCTATGAGAGGCTACGACGTGACGGTCCGTTACAACGCTTGGCTTGGTCTTGCGAAGGCGAGGTCACAACGCGGTCAACGATGTTGGAACGGTGGGGACCAAGGCCACCAACAAGCAATGGCAGACGCATGGGCGATGGTAGGAAAATGCAAACAGCTGATGACGGGCGTTTAGTGATGGGACATATTGGACGGGCTTTTTCCGAGAGGAAGAGACCGATGTCGGTCGTTCCAACAGTCTCACCCGACACGAACGACTACTACGACGCATTGCACTTCTCAAACTTGCTCTGGGACGAGACGACTGCTTACGACTGGACAAACTACGCAGACGCTGTCTACAGATTTACTCCCGAAGCGTTCTGCTACTTTTTGCCCGGAATCATGCGCGTCTCGATCGAAGACAATCAGGTCGCGTTGACGGTCATCGAGAGCTTGATGGCGTCGCTGGATAGGTCGCCGGTCGTGGAATACTGGGATGACTATTTTTTGCAACGTTGGCCCAAGCTGACAGACGTCGAGTGCGACGCTGTAATCGAATGGCTTCTCTGGCTCAACGAACATCCGCTATCTCTATTCTCGGAAGACACGATTCTTCGAGCGTGCGAGACCTTGGAACTGGTAAAGAAGCATCGGACGGAGTAGCCGCCACATGAAGGCTATTGTTCGCAAGGGCGACTTGACGGACCACGGCGGTGTTGTTCTGGAGGGCTTCTCTGGTGCCGACTTTAGTGGCAGACCTGCCGCAGGACCCGGCCATATGGTGTCTTGTCCGAAGTGGGGCGGTATATACGCATGCTGCGCTGCCAGGCTCGCCGCCTTGGCTTCGAGCGCTTCACGCAATGAGTACAGCTCTATGATCATTTGATGCGTGGGCCGCGCGACGGTCAGCGCCTCACCGCGGCTCGTACGTCAACAGGATTTCCGCCTCGACACCTGACGCATGGCGACAGAGATCCCGGATTCGACCGAGCATGTGCCCCTATCACCGGGGCGACCTGAGAGCAGCGATCCGTTCTGGATGTCGGCCGCGTCGAAGCGATCGGATGGCGCCTGTCGGCCCTGCGGCTGATCAAACGCAGCCTGTCGCAAGACGCCTGACGCGACCATTTTCCAGTGTACGACCAGCTAAATCGCTTGCGCCCCAGATCCTTGGATATGGGGCAAGACCGATCAGGTGAAGGCCGAGCGTACCTCCCCCAGGGATCGTGCATGTGGAGCCGATTCGTCCGCGCAGCGTGGCGCAAAACTTGTGAATCCTTCCCCCAAGACGCCTAGAATTCAATCATGGCTGCATTCCACATCCACAAGGAGGCTGTCATGACTCAGTCGATGATTGGTTGGGTGGTTGGTCTTGCGGTGGTCGCGGTGGTTGCAGTCGCGTTGGCGCGCCGTTACCAGAGCGAACATTCAAGTAAGGAAGTCGTTCAGTGGCTGGACTCCCATCACTTGGGGTGGATGCACCGCAAACATTGACCTCTCGACGCTGGCGGCGATAAACCCCGCCTTGCCGAAGTTTACCGGGGGCCAAACACACGGATGCAGGCAGGCGGGTGAAGTCTGCCATGTCGTTGTCTCGCCAGGGGTCCTGGCAAGGAAGGCATCATGGATGATGAAGTGTGTACGACCCACACGCACGTGGCACGCCTTCGCGTAATGCAGACCACGTCTGGGCGCTACCTCGGAATCGTCCACTTGCACCGCATCGGAGAGGATCCCGGCACCTCTGAGCAACACGATACCGAAGGGGATTTTGCATCGGACGTGGAGGCGCGTGACGCCGCACGAACGCTCGCACGCCGATTGCTCGAAGAGCAAATCCAGGGGTATGAAAAGGCGCGAGGCATCGATCGAATCTGCGTCGGCGGCCTGGTCGTTACGCAACGTTGATCGGCAACGCGACGTCCATCAGCGCGTAGCGCGCCAGTCGCACGATGCGGCCGCTCGTCCGTTGATTTGCCTTGAGAACACGGGACAGAAAGGAATGTCGGTGTTACGACGCGAGTTTCCCGCTGACCGGCAGCATGGCTTCGGCTCGCGCAATTTCAGATCGGGACGCGTGTCTCCGATTGATGCGCGCTCCGATGCGTTGCTGTTCAACAGCGAGCCGTGTCAAAGAACTGCGTCGAACATCCCATGTTCGCCTCGGTTCTGATCGATGATGTCTTCTGCGTAACGTTGCGAAGCCCGGCGTGCGTCACCGGCACTGGCAAACGGTGAACCATCGACAAGCTTGAAGGTCTGGCTCCGGGTCAGCGTGGCGTCAGTGCCGCGCAGGCAGACCTTGACCGCCGCGTCGAAACCGGCTTCGTAGTTGTGAGCACGGCCAGAGCCTGTGTGAAAGTGAGGATAAATCAGCGGATATATTTCGAATCCGCGATAGGTACGCATACTCATGATGAACTCCTGGTGATTGATGGCGACGAATTGCGTAGACGAGCGCAATCAATCCTGTATCGGCGCTACATGGTTAACGTCGAACAAATCGGTTCCGAGGCACACCGGGCGAAGCCCGTTCGTCTTTGTGCCGGAAATTGATACGCCCTTTGGTGAGGTCATAGACCGACAATTCCAGCTTGACCCGGTCGCCGGCGAGAATACGGATGCGGTGTTTGCGCATGCGGCCCGATGCGTACGCCGCAACGACCGCGCCGTTTTCCAGGGTGACGCGAAACCTGCTGTCCGGGAGCACCTCATCCACGACGCCGTCCAATTCCAGCAATTCTTCCTTTGCCAAATCAATTTCTCCAATCAATGTGACGTGCCGCAATCGCAGCGGCGTGCGGATATCCGGTCCCCGACAGGGAGCGGTTTGAGTGCAAATATCGAAAACGCCCATGCGCGGGGGGCGCGTGCCAACGCGACATGCGGGCCGCGCCTCGTCCGGGCGTTAACGTGTCGCGTTATCGCGTCTCGGTGGAGCGCTTCTTGCCGCTCGATTTGATGGGCGCAGAGGGTGCATTCGGCGGCACCCAGTTCAGCGCCGTGCCGAGCACCGGCAAATCCCTGGCGCGCCGTGGTCTCGCGAGTGATCTTTTGTTGCGCGATTGACTCTTGGTCAAAGTTACCTCTGTATGCGTCGATCGCGATCTCACGATGAATGAGCCGTCCGATCGTTCGCCACCGGATGCGCGGCATCCCCCACTTTCTTCCTTGGGGTGTACGTCTCGAGGCGAAACGGTAGCCTCAGCAGGACTGTGGGCGCCTGCGCGCGGATGCGAAAGATCCCCGACGTTGACTGCGCGGCCGATCCTGCACGCAGGACCGACGAATGATGTGGATTACTGAGGAATGATGTTCGAGGCCTGCAGCCCCTTAGGCCCGTTCTTAGTCTCGTAGCTGACCTTTTGACCTTCGGCCAGCGTCTTGAAGCCATCGCCGCGAATCTCCGAGAAGTGCGCGAACAGATCATCGCCGCCGCTGTCAGGCGTGATGAAGCCAAAACCCTTGTTGTCGTTGAACCACTTGACGGTACCGGTATCCATGGAAATTCTCCTGATATTGGACAAATGTATGCGCCCCGATAGGGGAGCACGAAAAAGGATCAAGGAGGGAGAGGACAACGAATACCGCGTTCCGCGGTCAGTGATGAGCAGCAATCGCGCTTCTTGAAGGCTTCGGACACCCACCCTACGCGGGGCCCAACACCGTGTCAAGCTGTTTCGGTCGGCGCATTTCGGGTGGCAGCGCAAGAACACGCCGCGACCGGCGAGGCTCGCCCCGGTTGTATACCCTTGGCGCCGCGGCTTCGATTTGCTTCGAATGTCTAATTGAAATGTCGACGATACCGTCAGGGCCGCATCTCCCCGCGTATCGGCGATTGTTCACACGTGGCTGAGCCAGTCCGTCCCGCGCCCGATCGGGGCGGCATGCCGTGCGGCGGTTCGCGCAGAACTTTCGCTGTACAAGTTCGCCAATGGGCGTAGGATGGGTTCGTTGACTGACTCACTACCGATTCCCGCGCCACTCAAGGCGCTCTCCCTCCGAACGTGATTGGGCCTCTCATCTAAACCGCGCAATGCGGACGAGCGCGCCGCGTATCGGCTGCGTATGCGAAGCGCCTGATCGATGCCTGCCTACAGGACACGAGCGTGTTGGATAACGCGTCCTGATCCCTTCCTCGGTCCATCCTGTTTCTGCGTCCGCGGCGCCGCCACAGACTCAAACACGCCTGGCGCATGGCGCGCCGGCAACGTCGGGAGGCTGGATATGAACAGGAATGACCTGCTGAAGTGGATTCAGCGCAATGGTTCCGGTGTCATCGAACAGTTCCTGCCGTACGACGCTCGCGCCGAGATGGATGGCGTCATTCTCGATCGTCGTCATGAAATCGATGAGGATGCCTTCCTGATGTTTTTCTCGATCCGCGCGCTGTTGCGCAAAGGCGGAACGGCGAGCTGCGAATCGGACCAGGAAGCAGGCCGGATCATGGCACGCCTCAAGCTTTGACTGTTCTGGTCGCGACGATACGCTTCGCGGTGGCCACGGGCCACGCGGCAACTGAAGGAGGAAGGAAAATGCAACTCGACTCAACCCGATTCCATATCGACCCGACACCGCGCAGGGCCGACGGGGAATACATGGCACACGCGCGGATCAGCATCGATCGTGCAGACGGCAGTACGTGCGACGTTCAACTGAGCGGAGACCTGGCTGGCTTCGACGTGCGCGAGGATGCGATTGCCTTTGCGAAAAACTGGGCGCACGAATGGCTCGACGCGCATTTGGCCGACGATCTCCCCGCGTTGACGAATTGAAATCCGGGTGGCACGCCAGCCGCCCGAGCAATCAGGGCGTCGCCGGGATCGAGGCCGACGGCAATACATGCTGCTGCCACATCAGGTTGACGCGGTGTCGAAGGTCGGTCGAGAGGATGGCCATCCCTGGAGGGCCGCAGACCAAGGCAGCAAGCACGCCCTCCAACGGATTCATCACCGCCAGATCGGGCCGCATGCGTTCCGCATCCTCGAAGTCCGCGACTCTCGTGAGCCGAACTTCCTCCCAAGTGCGGCACGTCGCGTCGGGATATCATTCCAGCCCGTCGAAGGCACCCGCTTCGAGATCTTTCCTGAAATGCTGTAGCCAGTCGCTTTCGTCGCCGATCACGTATTCCTTCGTAATCTGCGTCGAGAGCCTGGTGATGGTGACATAGCCCTGCAGACCGAGGTTCTCATCACCCTTCGGGTCGGTCGTATCCGTTTCCTGAAGATCGAAATCGCCCTCTGCCAAGCCACGGCGCTCCAAGGTCGCCAGAAAGTCTCTGTGTTCATCCGGTTCGATCAGCCGCATATCCGGCCCCCTCGTGTTCAGCGGAGACGTCGCGCGACTCGATGTCATGCGGCCGACGGCACGCGTTCGAGCGTTGAAATCATGCATACCGAACTCATGTGGAATACCTCACGATCCCCCACATACGGCGCTACCGGGAAACAGGCGTCATCACCTGCAGTTTTATCGTCTGGGTCCTTTCATGCTTTCCGACTCCATGGCCGCATTCCACTCCTCGCTCGCCTCGATAGGGTCCATCGCTTCGTCAACCGACGCCGTTGCGCGCTCGGCGGCCGCTTTGGTTTCGTCCTCCGCGGAGTCGACATCGCTGTTGCCGTCACCCGGGGGTAGCAGCATGTCCTTGAGCATCGCCCTCAGCTCCGGCGTGTCCCATGGCAGGCCACGCCGGGTTCGGACCTTTATGTAGTGTTTCACTTCCGCGTCCTGCTCCGCGGTTAGCGGCAGGCCCCGGAAGGTGCTTTGGGGGTCGGAGTCTGTCATCGCTGCCTCCTCCTGCTATGGCGTCTTCAGTGTAGTCCCATTACGACCATGAGAGTCGTGACCGAAGCGCTCATTCGTCGAATCAAATGCCGTGCGTCGCTGCGGCAGGCAACAGCCGGCCATCGGCTGTCGTTGGCTGCCTACGTCGCCATGACATTTGATCGGTTGAATCCACCTCAGTCAAATGACATTCCGTCCATGACCGACTTATCATGCAGGAATACGAATTGATATGACCATGCACTCGGAAGATATTGGAGCGGAGCTGACCAGCGACGGCCCATGGCTGCAACTGACCGACGCGGTTCACGGGATGCATCGGCGATGCGGGCGATGACATGGCGCACGTAGGCCTTAACCGATCCATATGTGCGCAGCATGTTGACGTCAACGGAACAGGACACCAGGTCGAACCGCTACTGGCCGGCTTAGGCTTGTTGCTGCGGGCACGCCGGAGAGCGAACATCGAGCGTGCGAAGGAGTAAGGGCAGACGCCACCGATCGCCTATGCTGGAAGCTCACGAGGAGCCGACTATGACGCCACATGACGTGATGATGATTTTCGAGCGTAGGAACGCAGAGGGAAAGGCGGCCGCCGATCTGGATCATGCTTGTGCCGGATTCGCCGGCTGGTTGGCGGAGGCATGGAGTCGATTGAGTGAGGATGAGATCGCAGTTCTGACGTCGATCGGCGCCTCGCTGTATCGCGAGGGATATGCGAGGCGGTACTAGGCAGGCTCGGGGGCCAGCGCGAATATATGGGCGGAGCGGACCGAAAGGGCGTATAAAGTTCGAATGACTATCCCCTCCGTTACCGCCGAGTCGGTCCTGGGCCTGTTCCGGCTCATTGCCGGGAGGGAGGAGCGCCGGACTTCCGGCGAATCGGCAAGGATGGCGGCGCTCCAGGCTCTTGCCGAGCAGCTTGCACGCAACCATCAGGCAATGACGGAAGACAGTTGGGATGCAGCCGTCCGTGTTGGCGGTCTGCTGTTGCGAGCGGAAATGATCAACAACGACGCTGACACGGTGGCGCTTGACCTGCTAAGCCGGCTGCGGCGGCGGAAATGAAAAGCTCGTTCGAGCGTATAGCAAGTCGCCCCCTGCGGAGTGGCCATCATGTCGACACACCTGCTTCTTCTCTACAAGGGGTACGAACTTCATCCCCTCGTCTTCGCCCGTACATTCAGTCGCTTTGACGGGCATTCCCGTTACGCCGAAGGGTATGACATCGCGGTACGGATATGCCGCCCGGGCGCGATAGCAACCTCCGCCGCGAGCCGTATTTTCAGGCTGGGCCAACCGCATACATACTCCGACTTTGGTATGGCAAGGCGTGCCGCCCGGCAGCAAGGAAAGGACATCATCGACGGAAAGGTGAGTGGAGCTTCGGTCATCGACATGTAGTTCGGTCAAACGCAGCGGTCGGCCACGACGACACGAGAAGCTGAACGCACGCATTCTTCCTCACTGGTATCGCCACCATGCAAAGTGATCGCAATGCGATTCCGTACTACCTCGTCTTACGGACTGACTGCCCACCGTATGTTCTGAACGCTGACCGCCTCGTGCTGCGCCGCGCGGCAAGCCCTCTCCTGCGAGCGTTCGCGAGAGCCCGCGGCGCGCCGACCTCGATCGCGGACGACGCATGGAGCGACTTCTCCGGCTCGGAATCCATTTCGCTCCTTGAGCGCACGGAGATGCGGGCCTACGCACTGGTTCGCGGGGCCGAAAGCGAACATCAACTCCGGATACTGGCGACTCTCTGACTGCACCAACGTGCGCATTCCTTGCAGACGGCGCGCTCAGCAGCCTATTCGAAACGAGGTCTGTTTGTGAAGGCATCCGGTCCGAAAAATCGTCGATGGCGGTGACATCGCTTTGCTCCGCGTAGCGGCACCAATTTTGCATCTGGAGGTTCATTGATATCGCCCGGCCGACGTCGTGTTCGGTGCTGGTCTTGCCATGCCTCTCCAAGCAGCTCGTCGAAAAGATCGGTGCAGTGGCGAAATCGCGCCATATGAGCCGCGAAGCGTTGGTGGCCGAGTGTACGGAAGGAATTGGCCACCCAGCGTTGCGGTCCTCCTGCCACGAACTTGTGTTGGCGTAGCTGCCGAACGCGACTCGGCGAATTCATCTGCCCGGGTTGCGTCGCTTCACCGATGCGGGACAGTGATGCATGCGCCGTTTGTCGTCACGAGCGACACGCCAAAGTAAAAAGCCGGCGTTTGGCCGGCTTCGAGTTCCGCCTTGCTGGGGCGGCTCCACGTTCTGTTTGAGAGCGAGGAGTTTTGCTACACATACGCTATAGGTTCGGCAGAAAACCCATGCCCAGACGTTTCCTTGCATCGGAAATACGCTGCCTGGGTGTAACGGCTTTCCACGAATGGGCACGGCTTCTCTGCCGCTCCGGGTGAACCACGGGCATTCCATCGTCGGTCGCGCGTGCCTCCGCCTGTTCTTGCTGCTCGTCCTTCGCGTTTTTTTCCCATTTCGGGTCATCGTTCATCAACATGCTCCCTCCACAACCCCGGTTTCGTCATTGATTGGCTCGCGCCGCCCGAGTCGAGATAAAACTGCGCAAGCGATACGGATCGCGACGGCCCACTTCGATCACGGCGTTTACATCTCGATGAAGTCTGCGGCCGATCTGCAGTCCGTGCGTCATGTGTCAGCCTGCGCGTGCGAGCGTCTGAAGTCGGTACGCTGCCGTACGGGCGGGATGGCATGGATGCGGGTCCGGCAGGAGCGTAGAAGTCGAAACGGTGCTTGCTGCGTTCGTAATAATCAAGCAGCGCAACCTTCGACCGATCCATGCCCCCTCAACACCCGCACACGCGGCGAGTGCAGGTCAGAAAGAAGACGCACGTAGGGTACACGTGCAAACGGGGGCCGACCTCACGAGATCGTGTACCGGTTCTGAGGTCCCCCCTTGTAAAGGTCTCGGGCGAGTCCCAGAATCCGGTCGCGATTGCGGTCGAAGGCCGCAAGCAAGGCGGGCTCGCCAGAATCCATGTCGGAGTTCAGTTTCGCCAGCATCGCATCGTCGACCAGAAAGGTAATCTCGCGAGAATTGTCGTAGCCCCAGAAACACACACAGTGTCTGGAAGCGTCGTAGGAGCGACTGGGGTTCGGAAAGTTGAGCGTCACGGTGCTATTCGCCATCTAACTCTCCTGACAGATATAACGCCACTTGCTCGCGTTGACATCGATGCGGGCGTCATTTTCGCGCCGCTTCTCGGCACGCTCGCTGTCCGCGCGCTTCAGTGCCAAGGCACGCGCCTTTTTCACGTCAACGTAATCGCTGTGGCTGGCGGGCGTGGCTGGCTTCAGTGCGGTTTGCTTAGGCATGCCGGTTCCTAAAAGAGAATTTCAAATTTCAGGACCGTCGCGGTGACTGAATTTCGTCGTCGGCCGCCCTATACGAGGACCGGACGACGACCCGCGGGCTTGCCGCCGACGGCATCTCTCGCGCACGGAACTGGCGGATCAAACCTCGGAGGGAGGCTCGGTTGACGCGCGAAGTTCGCAGCTTCGACGTTCGCGCGCAGGATCGTCGTGGTGAGCCTTCTGCTTAGCTGTGCGGACAGGGGGAAGCGTAAGGAGTCAGAGCAAAACCATCGGTCACGCACATCGAACGTCACGAGAATGCGCCCTATACCACGGCCATGCAAGCGCTATCTCGCGTCAGCGCACGGGCGATCAAACCCCGTACCGGCAATCGTCAATCAAACTGTACCGGTTCTGTACAGAAAACCGTCGCTAAACTGACCTCCATCCCAGTCCAGAACAGAATGGAGAATCCGCGATGGAATTCCTCACCCTGAGCGCGCTGCCCGCCGGCATGCTGTTTGCGCTCGTCACGTCGATCACGCCCGGCCCGAACAACACGATGCTGCTCGCGTCCGGCGTCAATTTCGGTTTCCGCCGCACCATGCCGCACCTGTTCGGCATCAGCACCGGCGTCGCGATCCTGATGCTCTGTGTCGGCTTCGGCCTCGGCGAAGCATTCAAGCGCCTGCCGCTGCTCTATACGATCCTCGAAGTCGCGAGCGTCGCGTACCTGCTGTACCTCGCGTGGCGCATCGGCACGTCTGGCGAAGTGAAGGCACACGGCGGCAAGCCGCGGCCGATGACGTTCATCGAAGCCGCCGCTTTCCAGTGGATCAATCCGAAGGCATGGATGATGGTGCTGACCGCCGCGACGACGGTCCGCCTGTCCGGCGACTACGGGATGAACGCCGCGTGGATGGCCGTCGTATTCATTCTGATCGGCTTTCCGTGCATCAGCCTGTGGGCCGCGTTCGGGCTCGGCCTGCGCCGCTTCCTGTCGAATCCCCGCGCGCTGCGCCTCTTCAACGTGACGATGGCCGTGCTGCTGATCCTGTCGCTGTACCCCCTGATCGCGCACCTGCTGCCGCAGTGAGCGCTCACGGCGCGCCCGTTGAGATTCGTGCCATGCAGGCGTACCCTTTTGGTACGGGCGCGCGCAACCGCTTCGCCGGTTGCGCCGCTGCTGCCGGGAGAGTGCCGATGAAGCCACTGCTGAGGGCGGGTGAACACATCGAGGGGATGCACTGGATCGCAGAGTATCGCCCGCTCACGCACGAGATTCGTGTGTTGCGCGAAGACATCGAGATCGGCATCTATTGCGCGCCGCCGACGATGTTCGGCGAAGAGGAAGACATGGGCGCCGCGAACCTCTCCGATCATCGCAGCCGGGAGGCCGCGCTGCGCGCGTATCTGCGCAACTTCGTGAAGGAACACGACGCGGAAGAATAACCGGCGGCCCGACGGCCGCCGTATCGGCCCGCGCTTCGCTCAATGCCCGAGCGATTCGATCTTGCCTGCCGGCTGCGTCACGCCGTGCGGCCGCGCCATCTGCTTGATCAGCAGCGCGACACACGCGAGCAAGCCCGCGACGGCGATCGTCGCGAACACGCCCGCGAACGAGAAATGCCGGCGCGTCAGCTCGGCGACGAGGAACGATCCCGCAATCCCGCCGAAGCGGCCGACGCCGAGCATCCACGCGACACCCGTGCCGCGCCCCTCGGTCGGATAGAACGCGGCGGCGAGCGCCGGCATCGACGATTGCGCGGTGTTCATCAGCACGCCGGCCACGAACACGACCAGCACGAGCAGCCCGACGTTGCCGGCCGCCTGCCCGATCGCATACACGCTGACGGCCGTCAGCGCGTAGCACACGGCGATCACGCGGTTCGCGTTGAAGCGGTCCATCAGCACGCCGCACAGCACGGCACCCACACCGCCGAGCGGGAACAGCGCGGAGATCAGCGTCGCGCTCTTCGGCGTCAGCCCGGCATCCTTCAGCAGGATCGGCATCCAGTTGATCGACGCGTAGAAGATCACAAGCCCCATGAAGTACGCGAGCCACAGCATCACCGAGCCGACGATGTACGAGCGCGACAGCACGACGCCGAGGCCCTTGCTGCCGGTCTGCGGCGCGGCTTCGGTCATCGCGAACGAACCGGCGTTCAGCGCTTCGCGCGAGATGCGCGCAAGCGTTGCGCGGATCTTGTCGACATGCTGGCCGCTCGCGACCATGAAGCGCACCGATTCCGGCATCTTCAGCAGCAACAGCACGCCGAGCAGCAGCGGCGTCACGCCGCCGAGGATCAGCACGCTGCGCCAGCCGAAATGCGGAATCATCCACGCGGCCAGGAAACCGCCGAACGCGGCGCCGAGCGGGAAGCCGCAGAACATCAGGTTGATCACGGTCGCGCGGCGCTTGTCCGGACAGAACTCGCCCATCATCGTGACCGCGTTCGGCATCGCCGCGCCCAGCCCGACGCCGGTGATGAAACGCAGGATCGTCAGGTGCCCGATGGTCGTCGAGAATGCGGACATCAGGCATGCGACGCCGAACAGGAATACCGAGCCGAGCAGCAGCGAACGGCGGCCGAGCCGGTCGGACAGCGGGCCCGACACGAGCGCGCCGCACGCGAGGCCGAACAGCGCGGCGCTGAGTACCGGTGCGAGATCGGGCTTGGTGAGGTTCCATTCGCCGAGCAGCGACGGCGCGATAAAACCGATCGCGGCCGTATCGAAACCGTCGAGCAGCACGATCACGAAACACATGAGGAACACGAGCCATTGAAAGCCGCCGAACGGCTGCTCGTTGATGAAGGTCTGGACATCGACCACGGGTGCGCGATTCATCGCTAGTCTCCTGTGTCGATCCAAGCTGACGCCTTGGCGCCTACCTGGATCCCATGCGTCGTGGTCGACCGGCGTTGGCGCGTCAGCGCTTACTCCGGTCCCAAGCAACGCTAATAATGTATGAGCAATACGGCATGGCAGCCGCGCCCTTCCTTTGTTCGTCCACCAATCATCCGGTGTGCCGTGCGCCGATGCTCTGCCGGCGCGTTCATCGATTCCGTCGTCGACGGCCCGCTTGCGACAGCGGGCCACGCGATCGGTTGCGGCCGCCCTCAACCGGCCGCGCCTGACCGACCGTCTTACGCGGCCGCGTCCTGTTCCTTGAAGATCTTGTCCGCGAGATGGAACGCGGAATTCGTGGCCGGCACGCCGCAATAGATCGCGGTCTGCAGCAGCACTTCCTTGATCTCGTCGCGGGTCACGCCGTTGTTGCGCGCGGCGCGCAGATGGAGCGCAAGCTCCTCGCCGCGATTGAGCGCCACCATCATCGCGATGGTCAGCAGGCTGCGCGTATGGCGCGGCAGGCCGTCGCGCGTCCAGATCTCGCCCCATGCATAACGCGTGATCAGGTTCTGGAATTCGTCGGTCACCTCGGTACGGTTCTCGATCGAACGATCGACGTGCGCGTCACCGAGCACCGCGCGACGCACCGTCATCCCTGCTTCGTAACGTTCCTGGTCGTTCATCGCCGGTGCCTCACGCGGTCAGGAAATCGAGCAGCGCGCGGTTGAAGCCGTCGGTGCACTCGATGTTCGAAATATGCGCGGCGTCGAATTCGACGTGCTGCGCACCCGGAATCGCGGCGGCGAGCGCGCGGCCCTGGTCGGGCGGCGTCGACATGTCCTTCGCGCCGGTCACGACGAGCACCGGCAGCGCGATGCCTTTCACCTCTTCGCGCAGGTCGGCGGCATTCAGCGCGTCGCAGTTCGCCGCATAACCGTCCTTGTCGGTATGGACGAAGGTGTCGCGGATCGCATCGAACAGGCGCGGCTCACGCTCGACGAATGCGTCGGTGAACCAGCGCGGCAGCACGGCGTCGGCGAGCGCGGCCATCCCTTCGGCGCGTGCCTTCTGCGCGCGCGGGGCCCACACTTCCGGCGAACCGATCTTTGCCGCGGTGTTCGACAACACCGCGCGCACGATGCGCGACGGGAAGCGTGCAGCCAGCGCCGCGCCCGTCAGCCCGCCCATCGAGATCCCGCAGAAATGCGCGCGATCGATGCCGACGTGGTCGAGCAGGCCGATCACGTCGCCGGCGAGCTGCTCGATCGTGTACGAACCCGCCGGTGCGTCGGAATGGCCGTGGCCGCGCGTGTCGTAGCGCAGGATGTTGAAGTGCTGCGTGAGCGGACGGATCTGCGGTGCCCACATCTGCAGGTCGGCGCCGAGCGAATTCGAGAAGACGAGCCACGGCGCGTCGTCGCGCGCGGCACGGTCGATCCGGTAATGCAGTTTCACGCCGTTGACAGTGGCGAAAGGCATCGAGGTTCTCCTGGTTATTGCGTGCCCGCGTGCAGCGCGAGCACGGCGTCGACGCAGGCCTGCGCCTCGCCGACGTAATGAGCGGGATCAAGCAGCCGCGCGAGCGCGTCGCGCGACAGGTGCGCCGACACGGTCGCATCGGCGGCGAGCACATCGAACAGCGTCGAGCCCGTGCGCACGGCTTCCTTCGACGCATGCTCGACGACGTGATGCGCGTCGAGGCGGCCGATCTTGTCGCCGAGCGCGAGCATCACCGCTTCGCCGAGAATCAGCCCGCGCGTCAGTTCGAGATTCGCGGCAAGGCGTTCGGTGTTCACGTCGAGGCCCGCGACGATCTGGGCGATCTGCGCAAGCGCGCCGCCGGTCAGGCGCGCGAGATCGGGCAACGCGTCCCATTCGGCCTGCCAGCCGCCGAGCGCACGTTCATGTTCCTGGACCATGCCCGCGAACACCGTCGCGACGAGGTTCGGTGCGCGCACCGCGGCGGTGAGCACCGCCGCGCAACCGACCGGGTTGCGCTTGTGCGGCATCGTCGACGAGCCGCCCTTGCCGGCGGCGGCCGGTTCGCCGAGCTCACCGACTTCGGTCTGCATCTGCAGCGACACGTCGCGCGCGATCTTGCCGAGCGTACCCGTCAGCATCCCGAAGCAGGACGCGGCTTCCGCGATGCGGTCGCGCTGCGTGTGCCACGGCACGGCCGGTGCGGCGAGCTTCAGGTCCGCCGCCAGCGCGGCCGTGACGCCGGCCGCGTGCTCGCGCAGGCTCGCGAGCGTGCCGGCCGCGCCGCCGAACTGCAGCACCAGCGCGCGTTCGCGCAATTCGGCGAAACGCGCGCGATGGCGCAGCAGCGCGTCGAGCCATTGCGCGAATTTCAGGCCGAGCGTGATCGGCAGCGCCTGCTGCAGCCACGTGCGGCCGATCATCGGCGTCGCGCGATGCGTGCGCGCGAGCGCCGCGAGCGACGCACACGCTTCGTCGAGCATCGGCTCGAGCACGTCGAGCGTGTCGCGCAGCTGCAGCACGGTGGCGGTATCGATGATGTCCTGGCTCGTCGCCCCCCAGTGCACGAACTTCGCGGCCTCGGGGTCGTCGGCCTTCACCTGCGCGGTGAGCTGCTTCACGAGCGGAATCGCGAGATTGCCGCCGAGCGCCGCGCCGTGCGCGAGCGCGTCGGCGTCGAGCCGGCTTGCGTCGCACGCGCGCTCGATCGGCGCGACCGCGGCGGCGGGAATCACCTGCTGCGCGGCGAGCGCACGCGCGAGCGCGGCCTCGACGTCGAGCATCCGCTGGATCGTCGCGCGGGGCGACCAGATCCGGTTGAGCGGCTCGGTGCCGCAGATGAGGGAGGTCAGGCGGGCGCTGTCTTCGAGCATGGCATCAGATTGGGGAAACGGCGTGCGCCTATTGTCCACCCAAGCGTGCCGGCATGCGCGCAAACGGACGCGCCGGCACGCCTGCGGTTCAGGCAGCCGCCTTTTGCGTCGCGTCGATCAGCGGCACGCCGGTCAGCTTCTGCAGTTCGTCGAACGACAGGTCGGTGAAGATCTCGCTCACGGCCAGCCCGTCGGCCGTCACGTCGAGTACGGCGAGATCCGTATAGATACGGCTCACGCATTGCACGCCGGTGACCGGATACGAGCACTGCGCGACGATCTTGCTCTCGCCCTGCTTCGTCAGGTGCTCCATCATCACGAACACCTGCTTCGCGCCGATCGCGAGGTCCATCGCGCCGCCGACCGCCGGAATCGCATCGGGCGCGCCCGTATGCCAGTTCGCGAGGTCGCCGTTCGCCGATACCTGGAACGCGCCGAGCACGCAGTAATCGAGGTGGCCGCCGCGCATCATCGCGAACGAATCCGAATGGTGGAAATATGCGCCGCCGGTGAGCAGCGTCACATGCTGCTTGCCGGCGTTGATCAGTTCGTCGTCTTCCTCGCCCGGCGCGGGCGCGGGGCCCATGCCGAGCAGGCCGTTCTCGCTGTGCAGGAAGATTTCCTTGCTCGGGTCGAGGTGGTTCGCCACCAGCGTCGGCACGCCGATGCCGAGGTTCACGTACGCGCCTTCGGGGATGTCCTGGGCGACGCGCTTGGCCATTTCATCGCGGGTCAGTCGTTTCATCTGAATATCTCCCTCAAGCGGCTTGCGATGCAGCATGTTCGGCAGCCAGCTCGGCCGCATGCGCGGCCTGCGGCACCTCGACGACGCGCTGGACGAAAATGCCCGGCGTCACGATGTGTTCCGGGTTCAGCGCGCCGAGCGGCACGACTTCCGACACCTGCACGATCGCGACCTTCGCGGCGCTGGCCATGATCGGCCCGAAGTTGCGCGCGGTCTTGCGATACACGAGATTGCCCCAGCGATCGCCCTTGTACGCCTTCACGAGCGCGAAATCGGCGTGGATCGGCGTCTCGAACACATACGGCTTGCCGTCGATCACGCGCGTTTCCTTGCCTTCCGCGAGCTTGGTGCCGTAACCCGTCGGCGTGAAGAAGCCGCCGATGCCGGCGCCCGCCGCGCGGATACGCTCCGCGAGGTTGCCCTGCGGCACGAGTTCCAGCTCGATCTCGCCGGCGCGGTACAGCCCGTCGAACACCTGCGAATCGCTCTGGCGCGGGAACGAGCAGATGATCTTGCGCACCTGCTTCGCCTTCAGCAGCGCCGCGAGGCCCGTCTCGCCGTTGCCCGCGTTGTTGTTGACGATCGTCAGGTCGCGCGCGCCCTGTTCGATCAGCGCGTCGATCAGCTCGGACGGCATGCCGGCCGTGCCGAAGCCGCCGATCATGATTGTCGCGCCGTCGTGGATGTCGGCCACCGCCGACTGAAGCGATTCGAAAATCTTGTTGACCATGTCTCTTCCTGATACGAACCCGCGGCTCGATGCGCGGCCTGTCGAGGGGACACGCGCGTGCCGCGTGTCGCGCCGGGGCCGATCTCGATCCCGGTATTTGTTCGCTAATCGAACCTAGATTCGATTAGCGAACGATGGGCCGATCATAGAGTCGCGCACAGCGCGTTGTCAAGGCGGGTTCCCTCGGGGGCCGTCGCGTCGTCGAACGGCAGCCCGACGTAGTTTTCGGCGAGCGACTGCGCGGCGGCCCGCGAGCGCGTCACGTATTTCAGCTCGGCAAACTTCAGGCGATTGACGAACGGCGAATCCTCCGGCGACGAGTGCAGCATGTTCGTCATGAAGTACGAGAAGTGCTCGGCGCGCCACACGCGTTCGAGGCAAGTCGCCGAATACGTGTCGAGCAGCGTCGCGTCGCCGTTGCGGTAGCGCGCGCCGAGCGCGCGGGACAGCGCGCGGACGTCGGCCACCGCCAGGTTCATCCCCTTCGCGCCGGTCGGCGGCACGATGTGCGCGGCGTCGCCGGCGAGGAAGAGGCGCCCGTGCTGCATCGTCTCCGACACGAAGCTGCGCATCGGCGTCACGCTTTTCTGCGTGATCCGGCCCTCGGTCGGCGTCCAGCCCGTGTCGTTCGAGAAGCGCGTGTGCAGTTCGTCCCAGATCCGCGCATCGGACCATTCGGTGAGGTCCTCGTCGGGCTTGCACTGCAGGTACAGGCGCGTGACCGTCGGCGAGCGCATCGAGAACAGCGCGAAACCGTTGTCGTGATGCGCGTAGACGAGCTCGTCGAGCGACGGCGCCGCGTCGGCGAGAATGCCGAGCCACGCGAACGGATAGACGCGCTCGAACGTGTTCAGCCGCTCGGCCGGGATCGTCTGGCGCGCGATGCCGTGGAAGCCGTCGCAGCCGGCGATGTAGTCGCAGTCGATGCGGTCTTCTCGGCCGTCGGCATGCTTGAACGTGACGAACGGGTGTTCGCCTTCGACGTCGTGCAGCGCGACGTCGCTGACTTCGAAATGCATCTGGTGGCCATGCTCGACGCCCGCCGCGATCAGGTCGCGCACGACTTCATGCTGGCTGTAGACGGTGATCGCGCGCCCGCCGGTCAATTCGGACAGGTCGATGCGATGGCGCTGCCCGGAGAACAGCAGTTCGATGCCGTGATGCTCGAGCCCCTCGCGGCGCATCCGCTCGCCGAGGCCGGCCTCGTTCAGCGTGTCGACCGTGCCCTGTTCCAGCACGCCCGCGCGGATGCGGTTCTCGCAGTATTCGCGCGAACGCGCTTCGACGAGGATGGAATCGACGCCTTGCAGGCGCAGCAGATGGGAAAGCAAAAGGCCGGACGGGCCGGCGCCGATGATGGCGACCTGGGTGCGCATTGTTCGTCTCCTGAACATTAATTCGAATCGTCGAACACATTTGAGCGCTTTCCCGACTATGCGGCAACGCGATTCAGGAGATATGTTGTATACGTTTTCAAGATACTGGCCCGGCGATGGAAGCGCTCGATCTGAACCTCATTCCCTACCTCGTCGCGCTCGACGACACGCGCAACGTGAGCCGTGCCGGCGACCTGCTCGGCGTCAGCCAGCCGCGCGTGAGCACGGCGCTCGGCCGGCTGCGCGAGTACTTCGGCGATCCGCTGTTCGTGCGCACGTCGCGCGGGATGGAACCGACGCCGCGCGCGCTCGCGCTGCTGCCGGCCGCCCGCGACGCGCTCGCGCAGATCGAGCGCGGCCTCGTCGCGCCGCACGACTTCGACCCGGCCGCGAGCACGCATACGTTTTCGATCGCGCTGTCGGACGTGGGCGAGATCGTGTTCCTGCCGAAGCTGCTGCAGGCGTTCGCGATGCGCGCGCCGCACGCGAACCTGCGCTCGGTCTCGCTCGCGCACGACGAAGTCGGTCGCGGCCTCGAAGCCGGGTCGATCGATCTCGCGGTCGGCTACTTCCCCGATCTCGACGGCAACAACTTCTTCCAGCAGCGGCTGTTCACGCACCGGTTCGTCTGCCTCATGCGGCGCGGCCATCCGTTCGAACAGGCGCCGCCGTTCACGGTCGAACAGTTCCTCACCTGCGGGCACGCGGTGGTGCGTGCCGAAGGGCGCAGCCAGGAGGTGCTCGAGAAATATCTCGCGAAGCAGCGCATGCAGCGCCGCGCGGTGCTCGAGACACCGCACTTCATGAGCCTGCCGTTCATCCTGAGCCGCACCGACCTGATCGCAACGGTGCCGCATGCGATCGGCTATGCGTATGCAGCCGAGCACGCGTTCATCGTGCCCGTCGAGCCGCCGCTCGCCCTGCCGCGCTTCGACCTGAAGCAGCACTGGCATCGCAAGTACCACAACGATCCGCGCACCGCGTGGCTGCGCGGCGTCGTCGCGTCGCTGTTCAACGACGAGCAGGACGAATGGCCGAAGTGAGTGCCGGGCCGCGCACGCGACCTGCGAAAGCATGAAACAATGCCCGGATTCCGCGCCGCCCCGGCGGCGGCATTCGATGGAGCAGATAGATGGCTAAAAAGAAGTCCGCGCGGCCCGAGCCGGCCGCATCCCGTCCGAGCCGCGAAGAAGCGGAAGACGCCGTTCGCGTGCTGTTGCGCTGGGCGGGCGACGATCCCGCACGCGAAGGCCTGATCGACACGCCCGCGCGCGTCGTGCGCGCCTACGAGCAGTTCTTCGCCGGTTACGCGCTGGAGCCGCGCGACATCCTCGCGCGCACGTTCAGCGAAGTCGACGGCTACGACGAAATGATCGTGCTGAAGGACATCCGCTTCGAGAGCTACTGCGAGCATCACATGGTGCCGATCATCGGCCGCGCGCACGTCGCGTATCTGCCGAATCATCGCGTGGTCGGCATCTCGAAACTCGCGCGCCTCGTCGACGCGTTCGCGAAGCGCCTGCAGATCCAGGAAAAGATGACCGTGCAGATCGCCGACACGCTGTTCGACGTGCTGCAGCCGAAGGGCGTCGGCGTGATCCTCGAAGCCGCGCACCAGTGCATCTCGACGCGCGGCGTGCACAAGCCGGGCGTCGAGATGGTGACGTCGCGCATGCTCGGCACGTTCCGCACCGATCCGTCGACGCGGCGCGAATTCCTGTCGATCGTCGCGAATCCTTCTTCAGTCAACCTGACGAATACGTAATGGAGTCGACGAAGCAAACGGCGCACGCGCCCGTCGTGCTCGTGACCGGCGCCGCGCGCCGGGCCGGGCGCGCGTTCGCCGAGTATTTCGCCGCGCACGGCTATCGCACCGCGGTGCACTACGACCGTTCGGCCGATGCGGCGCAGGCCGCGGCCCGCGCGATCGCCGAACGCGGGCACGATTCGGTTGCGTTGCAGGCTGACCTGTCGGATGCCGAACAGATCACCGCGCTGATCGACCAGGTGTATGCGCGCTTCGGGCGCCTCGACGTGCTCGTCAACAACGCGTCGGTATTCTGGCAGGATCATTTCCCGAGCTTCGACCTCGCGGCGTTCGACCAGGCGTGGGCCGTCAACTGCCGCGCGCCGATCCTGCTCACGCGCGCGTTCTACGAACGGGCCCGCGCGGCCGGCACGCAGGGTGTCGTCGTGAACGTGGTCGACCAGAAGATCAAGGAAAACTTTCACCGCGACCATTTCAGCTATACGGTCGCGAAGGCCGCGCTCGGCAACCTTACGCAGATGCTCGCGCTGTCGTCCGCGCCGGTGCTGCGCGTGAACGCGGTGTTCCCCGGGCTGATGCTGCCGAGCGACGACCAGACGCAGGCCGACTTCGAACACGCGAGCCGCGCATCGACGCCGCTCGCGCGCATCGCGGGCCCCGACGACGTCGCGAGCGCGATCCTGATGCTGACGGGCAACGCGTACAACGGCGTGGATTTCGTCGTCGATGCGGGGCAGAACCTGATCCGCGTCGACCAGGACGTGCTGTACAAGCACCGCGCGCCCGACAGCAAGCACTGACCAACGCGCGCGGCAGCAGGCAGCCGGTGCCCGCGCGCCGCGTTACGGCTTCTCGGTGCTCCCGCCTTCGCGAACCTTGCCCTGCGCGACGCTCGTGCCGGGCGGCACGCTGTGCGTGAGCCACACGTTGCCGCCAATCACCGAACCGCGCCCGATCGTCACGCGGCCGAGAATCGTCGCGCCCGCGTAGATCACCACGTCGTCCTCGACGATCGGGTGCCGTGCGTTGCCCTTGACCAGCGCACCGTCGCCATCGGCCGGGAAGCTTTTCGCGCCGAGCGTGACGGCCTGGTACACGCGCACGCGCTCGCCGATGATCGCCGTCTCGCCGATCACGACACCCGTGCCGTGGTCGATGAAGAAGCTCGGGCCGATCTGCGCGCCCGGGTGGATGTCGATGCCGGTGGCCGAATGGGCGATTTCATTGATGAATCGCGCAAGCAGCGGTACGCCAAGCTGGTGCAGCGCGTGTGCGAGCCGGTGGTGCATCATCGCCAGCACGCCGGGGTAGCACAGCAGGATCTCGGTGATGTGCTGCGCGGCCGGATCGCCCGCATAGGCGGCCTGGATATCGCTGACGAGCAGCGCGCGGACCGCCGGCAACTGCCGGCCAAATTCGCGCGCGATCTCGAACGCGCGTTCGTCGAGCTCGGCGAACGGCGTATCGGCATGTTCGGGCAGGAACGGCAGCGCGCGGCGGATCTGTTCGGACAGGATGCGCAGCGTGCTTTCGAGCGTGTGACCGACGTAGAAATCGACGCTTTCGTCGGTCAGATCCGGTGCGCCGTAGTGCGTCGGAAACATCGACGCGCGCAGGCCGGTCACAATCTTGCAGATCGCATCGCGTGACGGCAGTTCGCGGATGCCGCGCGGATGGCGCGTGCGATGGAGTTCCTCGCGCGACTCACGCAAGCCGGCGACGATTTCTTCCAGGCCCCACTGACGGGCGGGTGATGTCGACATATATCAATGCAGGCGGCCGCGCTCGGTCGCACGGCCGCTAATAAAGTGACGGGTTCCGCAAGATTACCGCGTTTTGTGCCCGGCAGCGGCACGCCGGGGATCGGCCGGACGGCCGAGGGCACCGAATCGCGGCGGCGTCAGATCGTGATGCTGCTGGCGTCGATCCATCGCACGGCCCAGTCGCGCGCGTGCGCGATCGCGTCGCCTTCGTCGTTGAACTGGAGCTCGATCGGGAAAAAGCGGTTCGCAACGAGCTCTCCGTCGCTCGATCGGGAGATCACGACGTAGGGCTTGAACGAACCGTCGCTGGCACGCGCGGGTGCACAGTTCAACAGATAACCGCGGTGCGTGAAGGCAGTAGTCGCTTGCATGAATCCGCCACCTCTAGTCCCTTGCTTTGTTGTTCACTGCCCGTCTTTAAGGGTGCTGCAGCGCCCCGGCGCGGGCAGAGGCGGCGCGACTCAATCCCCTGTCGCCGCTTCGCAGGAAAAGAATCATACTCTGTAGAAAACGCGTCTTCTAGCTGAAATAAATCACGACAAATCAGTGCGCGTCGCGCGACCGCGGCGATCGCCCGCGCGCCTTTTCCCGTCATGTCCGGAACGGGATTTGCTTCGATCCGGAACGCTTCGCCGCGAGGAGAGCCGCGATGGAATCATCCGGTCAAACCGAGCGCTTGCGCCCACGCAGCATCGAGCTCGACAACGACGACACGCACGACAGCACGGTCGACACCGACGGCAAGAACCGCGAGGCGTCGCGCCTCGCCGGCGGCGGGCCGATCTCGCCCGACCAGATCACGCGCAGCAACGCGTCGCTCGTCAATGCGATGCCGGAAGCCGGCGACGGCTTCGCCGGGTTCGACAGCCGCCCCGGCGGCAACCATCCGGCGTTCGCGCTGCGTGCCGGATACATGGTGATCGAGAAAGGCTTCGACGCACCGCCGGCGATGAGCGATGCGCCGTTCGGCCCCGTCCACCGGATGTACGGCAGCACGTACTGGCCCGGCCACCAGCGGCGGCCGGAGCGCGTATTCGAGCTGACGGCCGTCCCGAGATAGCCGGCGCGGCGTTTGAATCGATCGTTCGTTTGCCAACCGGTATCGGCCGACAGCCGATGGCCGAGGATCGGCGCACGCGACGGTGCGCCGACCATGGGCCGGCAACCGCGCGATGCAGGAACGAACGATTCCGCGCGACGGCGCCGGCGGTCTCATGCACGCCGTGAATCGCGCCGATGCAGATGCGTTGATCGAGGTCATGTCGAAACGGCGCGATTGCGATTGAATGGCGATGCGGGCGATGCATCCGCGTGACCGTCGCGCGGTGTCGCTTCGATCAGCGCGCGTGGCGATGCACATGCATGCGCATGTGCCGCGCGCGACAACGCTGCCCGCGCATGCATGTCCACCGACGATGCGGACGACGGCGGCGGCCACGCCGCACGACACGTCCCGCACGTCACTGCATGCACCCCGTGCATGGCATGCGCCGCAAATCGGAGGCGGCACCGCCGCGCGGCACGACCGGCACCTCGCTGCAAAGTCCCGGCCATTGGTTTACCCTGCCTCGCAGCATCGCGCATCGCCCAGCCCGATCGGCCATCCGGCCGACTTCGTTTCAACCCGCCACTCGGAGACACTATGTACAAGCGTATTCTGGTTGCCGTCGACGGCAGCGACACGTCCCGCCATGCGTTCGATGCCGCGCTGGCGCTCGCGAAATCGCACGGCGCCGAGCTGCAACCGTTCTACGTCGTCGAGAACGCCGCGATCTACTACAACGTCCCCGGCTACGATCCGTCCGTGCTGCGCGACCAGCTCGTCGCGCAGGGCGACGCGCTCGCGAAGGATTTCGCGACGCTGATGCAGGCAGCGGGCGTGAAGGGCGAGACGCGTCGGAGCGAAGCGACGTCGCTCAACGACGTATCGTCGCTGATCCTGGACGGCGCGAAAGCGTTCGGCGCCGATCTGCTGGTGCTCGGCACGCACGGCCGCCGCGGGTTCCGCCGTCTCGTGCTCGGCAGCATCGCCGAGCAATGCGTGCGCCACGCGACGCTGCCTGTGCTGCTGATCCCGGCGGCCGCCAACGTCGACGAGCCGGCCGCGTGAACGGCGTTCGGCATACCCGGCCGGTCGCGACGTTTTGTCACCCGACAGCGGCAAGTTGCGGTGGGACAATGATTCCGTCGATTCAACGCCGGAGTAAACGATCATGCTGACGCCCGTCGCCACACGTCCCGCCGCCACGCCTCATGCCGGTAGCTGGGCGCCTCGCCAGGCCGCACACTGCTCGACGTGCGCGATGCGGCACCTGTGCATGCCGCAGGGGCTGGCGCCCGAAGCGCTCAGTCGCCTCGAATCGGTCATCTGCGCGGCGCGTCCCGTCAAGCGCGGCGAAGCGTTGTTCCGCGAAGGCGACGCGTTCGACAACCTGTACGCGGTGCGCTCGGGTTCGCTGAAAACCGTCGCGACGCGCCACGACGGCCGCGAGCAGGTCACCGGCCTGCATCTCGCCGGCGAAGCGCTCGGCCTCGACGGCATCTGCGACGACACGCATCCGCGCACCGCGGTCGCGCTGGAAGACAGCTCCGTCTGCGTGATTCCGTACAGCGCGCTCAAGGCATTGTGCTCGGAAGCCGGTTCGATGCAGTTGCGCATGCACAAGCTGATGAGCGAACAGATCGTGCGCGAAACGTCGCAAACGATGCTGCTCGGTTCGCTGAATGCCGAAGAGCGCGTCGCCGCGTTCCTGCTCGACGTATCGTCGCGTTACCTGAAGCGCGGCTACTCGCCGTCGGAATTCAACCTGCGGATGACGCGCGAAGACATCGGCAGCTACCTCGGCATGACGCTCGAAACGGTCAGCCGCACGCTGTCGAAATTCCAGAAGCGCGGCCTGATCGAAATGCAGGGCCGCCACGTCCAGATCGTCGATTTCGACGGCCTGCACCACGTCTGACGTGCTCCCGCACGGCGCGCATCTCGCGCGCCGCGCCGCCCGCGTCACGCGATCGGTCAATCGAGGAACAGCGCGGCGCGCGCCTTCAGCGCCGCGCTGAAATCGTCGAGCCAGCCGATCGACAAACGCCAGCTCTGCCAGTAAAGGTCGATATCGATCGTTCGCCCGCGCGACATGTCGACCAGTTCACCCGCCGCCAGCTGGCGATCGACCATCCGGTCCGGACACATCCCCCATCCCAATCCCGTCTCGCATGCGCGCAGATAGCCCGCGACGTGCGGTATCCAGTGCTGCGGCGGATCGAGATCCGCGCGCGTCACGCGCCGGATGAAACGCGCCTGCAGCCCGTCCTTCGGATTGAACATCACACACGGCGCACGACGCAGCGCATCGCGGGTAATGCCCGCGCCGAAGTAGCGTTCGTAAAACGCCGGCGAGCATACCGCGCGATAGCGGATCCGCCCGAGCCGCTCCGATCGGCACCCCTGGATCGGTTCGGCCTGCGCGGTCACGGCGCCCTGCACGCTGCCGTCGCGAATACGCGAAGCCGTGTAATCCTGATCGTCGATCACGAGATCGAGCAACGTTTCGCGCTCCGTGCAGAACGGCCCGACCGCGTCGATGAACCACGTCGCAACGCTGTCGTCGTTGACGGCCACGCGCAACGTCGGCCATGCGCTCGCGATCTGGCCCGGCAGTGCGGGCATCCGCCCGCCCAGCTCGGCCTCGAGCAGCTGCACGCGCTCGGTGTGACGGCACAGCAGCGCACCCGACGTCGTCGCGACGCACGGCTGCCCGCGCTTGACGAGCACGCTGCCGACCCGCTCCTCCAGCAATTTCACGCGCTGCGACACGGCCGACGGCGTGACATTCAGCTCCTTGGCCGCACGCTCGAACGAACCGTGCCGGATCACCGCCGCGAGGGCATCGAGCAACGCGTAGTCGAGCATTAGATTTCCTTAATCTGCATTAGGTGATTTAGCTTCTCTTATTTTCATGCTGACCGCAGACTAGCGCTACCCGATTCATCCGTCTACTGCTTCTCCTGCTGTCATCCATCATGAACTGGCTCGCTTTTTCCCACGGCGCCGCGCTCTGCGGGTCGCTCATCGTCACCATCGGCGCACAGAACGCATTCGTGCTGCGGCAGGGCATCATGCGCTCGCATGTCGGCAAGATCGTGCTGCTGTGCGCACTGTCCGACATGATCCTGATCGGCGCAGGCGTCGGCGGCGCATCGGCGCTCGTCGAACGCTATCCGACCTTCGTCCATGCGGTGCTGTATGTGGGCCTCGCCTATCTCGCGTGGTTCGGCATCAACGCGCTGCGCCGCGCGTTCAAGCCGGGCCACGAAACGCTCGACGTGCGCGGCGATGCGGTCGCCCCGCCGCCGCAGAGCGGGCTCGCGATCGTGCTGATGACGCTCGCGTTCACGTGGCTCAACCCGCACGTGTATCTCGACACGTTCCTGCTGATCGGCACGGCCGGCGCGCGTGAACCGGAAGGCGCGCGGCTCGCGTTCGCGATCGGCGCGATGTCGGTCAGCGTCGTGTGGTTCCTCGGGCTCGGTTACGGGGCACGATTGCTCGCGCCGTGGTTCCGCAAGGCCGTTGCGTGGCGCGTGCTGGACGGCGCGATCGGCAGCATGGTGCTGTTTCTCGCGGCCGTGCAGTTGCGCTGACCGGCTCACCGACGCACGGGCGGCCGCTTGTCGCCCGTGTTCCCGCCCGCGCCGGCGCAGCGCCGGCACATCCACCTTCGCGCCCTCCCGCCAGTTTCCACCCACACGCCGTTGCGCACCCCACTGCGCCAGCGGCAACAAAAATCGGTTCCCGATCGAACGCAGCCATATAAAGCGCTCACGAAACGGACGACGTGTTCGTCATGCGCGTCAAGCCGTCCACCATCGCGACGGCGCACCGCCTGCACGAATCGGAGCGATCGGCGAGAATGTCCGGCGTCCCGCGACAACGGCGTGACCGCACGCACCCATCGTCTCGCGGTGATCGATTCGGCCCATCCCGCAGTTCAATTCCGTCATCCCGCAGAAATCGGAGCAGAACATGGCACACCGCCCCCTCGGCACATCGAACATCCAGGTTTCGCCGCTCGCGTTCGGCGGCAACGTCTTCGGCTGGACCGTCGACGAGAACACGTCGTTTGCGCTGCTCGACGCGCTCGCCGACACCGGCATCAACTTCATCGACACGGCCGATGTCTACTCGGCCTGGGCCCCCGGCAACAGCGGCGGCGAGTCGGAAACGATCATCGGCAAGTGGCTCAAGCGCTCCGGCAAACGCGAACAGGTCGTGATCTCGACCAAGGTCGGCCTGCTGGCCGCGCGCGCGGGGCTGACGAAAGACAACATCCTGAAAGCCGCCGACGATTCGCTGCGCCGCCTGCAGACCGACTACATCGACCTGTATTTCTCGCACAGCGATCTCGCCGATACGGCCCCGCTCGAGGAAACGCTCGGCGCGTATCAAACGCTGATCGAAGCGGGCAAGGTGCGGATCATCGGCGCATCGAACTACAGCGGCGCGCGGCTGCGCGAAGCCGCCGACATCAGCCAGCGCGACGGCCTGCCCGCGTACCAGGTCATCCAGCCCGAATACAACCTGTTCGACCGCGCCGACTACGAACGCGATCTCGAACCGGTCGTGCGCGACCTGAAGCTCGGTGTCGTCAATTACTACGCGCTCGCGAGCGGCTTCCTGTCGGGCAAGTACCGCAGCGAGGCCGACCTGAAGAAGAGCGTGCGCGGCGACCGCGTCGCCGGCTACCTGAATGAACGCGGGCTGCGCATCCTCGCGGCACTCGATGCGGTAGCCGCGAAACACGGCACGCAGCCGGCCGCGATCGCGCTCGCCTGGCAGATCGCGCGGCCGACAATCACCGCACCGATCGCAAGCGCGACGTCGCTGGCGCAGCTGGAATCGCTCGGCGACGCGATCCGCGTCACGCTCGATCAGGACGACATCCGCCGGATCGACGAGGCCAGCGCGGCCTGAAGTCGTCGGCAGCGGGCCGGTCGACCGGATCGCGCGGCCTGCGCGGTTCCGCGACCGGCGCGTGTCGCGTACGCGCCCTTGTCACCGCATGCGCGGAGGCAGGGCATTCGGGTGGGGCGGATGGATACAATGGCGGCGCACGGGCGGCCCGCCGCACGGCTCGACACGGCCGGACCGATATCCGTGACGCCCGGACCCACACCACGCACAAAAAGCGCCCATGCCCCGGAACACCCGTCGCGCCCGCTACGCCTGCCCGTTCGCCGCCATGCTCGCCGTGCCGCTCGCCTGCGCGTCGGCCGCGTCTTATGCAGGCTGGTACGAGGTCGTCAACTACACCGGCACGATCGGCACCGCGCCGGTCCACGTGTCGCTGCAGACCTACGACGCAATCAACCGCAACGACGCGGGCCGCTGGCGCGTCGACGGCAGCTACTACTACGATGCGCATCGCAAGCCGATTCCGTTGCAGGGCCGCCGTGAGCCCGATGGCCGCATGACGCTGTGCGAAGCATCGCCGCCGGCATCGAACGCCGACTCGCCGGTCGTGCCCGCCGCATCGCCGTCGCGGCCGAAGCCCTGCCCGATCGCGCTGAACGTCGCCGGTCAAACGGCAACCGGCACCTGGGACGACGGCCGCAAGACATTACCCGTCACGCTGAATGAAGTCGGGCGACTGAACGACAACGATCAGGATCACGTCCGGCTCGACGGCACCGTCGATATTCCGATGTGGTATCGCACGAAGACGCACATGCTGGTCGGCGTCTATGCGCTGTCTGACAAGTGCGGCCTCGCGATGCAGTCGCTGCGGGCCGTGAACATCGCGACGGGCCGCATCGACCGCACGATCGCGCTCGACTGCGACGCCGGAATGGTGATGACGTCTATCTACGCGAACGTCGCCGACGCGCGGCGGGCCGGCTACGTCAGTGTCGAATACCGCGGCGGCAAGATGGGCTACGAGCAGGACGTGTCGCTCGGGCTGCCGTCGTCTTCGTCGAAGTAACCCGGCACGACCTAACCCGAAATCGCACACGTGTCTTGACTCACACGGCCGCTTCCCTTGACTCGGCCGGACATCGATCGCGCCTGCGCCCGCCATGCCCCGCTGCAAGGGCGTCACAGGCGTGTCCCGGGTCTTTCACGGATTGACCACGCGCTCCGACGTACCCGAGACTGCGCCGCTCAGGCGGTCATCGGGAGAACGTCATGCCGGACACCAGCACGGAGATCGCCACGATCTCGACGCGCGCCGTGCGCGGCCACGAACGCGTCGACTTCTGGGTCGACCATGTGGCGCGCACGCTCGTGCGGATCGAATGCAGCGGCAAGTCGTCGGAAGGCATCGACGCGACGCTGCGCAAGCGCGATCTCGGGCTGTTCGGCGCCTGCGACATCGTCGCGAACCGGCACGCGGTCGTGCGCACGCCGCACAACATCCATGCGGACCAGCGCGATGCCGTGTTCATCTGCCTGATGCACGCAGGGCAAGGCTATACGTTCCAGGACGTCGACTGCATGCAGCACGGGCCCGGCGACCTCGTGCTCTACGACACGTCGATGCCGTACGGCCACGGTTTTCCCGCCGACATGGCGATGACCGTGCTCGACGTGCCGCGCGACGTGTTCGAGGCGCGCGTCGGCCCGTGGCGCTACCGCAGCCTCGTCAAGATCGACCGTGACGACGGCGTCGCATCGTGGGCCGTGCGGCAGGTGTATGCGCTGCTCGCCGCGCCGCAGGAGCCGACGCCCGGTGCGCGCGAACGGCGCGCCGCCGCGATCCTCGATCTCGTGCAGTCGATGCTGCGGCTGCGCGACGGCGACGCGTCGCCGACCAAGTCGACCGTCCACACGCTGTCGCGCGCAAAAGCGTTCATCGACAGCCATCTCGCCGACGACGATCTCGACAGCCAGTCGGTGAGCCGCGCGATCAACCTGTCGCCGCGCCAGCTCGCGCGCGTCTTCGAGATCGAAGGAACGCCGCTCACGCGCTACATCCTTGCGCGGCGGCTCGAACGCTGCCGCGCCGACTTGCGCGACCGGTCGCTGAAGCACCTGACGGTCAGCGAAATCGCGTTCCGCTGGGGCTTCAACAACAGCGCGCACTTCAGCCGCAGCTATCGCGCGCGCTTCGGCGAGACGCCGAGCGAGTCGCGCGCGTCGGCGCCGGCGCCGGCCGACGCGCGGTAGCCCGCCACCGTCCACCCGCCGCCGCGTCCCTGCGAGGCAAACACCACGTCCGTCCCGGTCAAACGGGGCCGCATGGCGGCCGCTAAGCTGGCTTCCTGCGCGGCGGCACTCGTTTCGCCGCCCGACAGCAAGGAGAAGAAGCGGGATGGAGACGTACGACCATATCGTCGTCGGCGGCGGCTCGGCCGGCTGCACGGTCGCGCACCGGCTGGTGAAGGCCGGCAGGCGCGTGCTGCTGCTCGAGGACGGCCCGAAGGACGACAGCCTGTTCATCCGGATACCGGCGACGTTCATCCGCGTACTCGGCACGCGCCGCACGGTCACGTTCGAGAGCGAGCCGCAAGCCGGTGCGGCGGGCCGCAGGACCTACGTGCCGCAGGGCCGCACGCTCGGGGGCGGCAGTTCGGTCAACGCGATGCTGTACGTGCGCGGCACGCGCGACGACTACGACGACTGGGCCGCGCTCGGCTGCACGGGCTGGGGCTGGGACGACGTGCTGCCCGTGTTCAGGCGTGCCGAATCGCACCTGCGCCTCTCCGAGCCGTTTCACGGCACCGACGGGCCGCTGAAGGTCGGCGACACGCGCTTCAGGCATCCGTTGAGCCTCGCCTTCGTGAAAGCCGCGCAGGAAACCGGCATCGCCTACAACGACGATTTCAACGGCGCCGCGCAACAGGGCGTCGGGTTCTACCACACGACGATCTTCGACGGCCGGCGCGGCAGTACCGCGGCCACCTATCTCGCCGACGCGCTGCGGCATCCGAACCTGCGCGTGCTGACCGGCTGCCGCGTGACGCACATCCTGTTCGACGGCCGGCGTGCGACCGGCGTCGAATGGCGGACGGCAAGCGGCGCGACGGGTTCGGCCGCCGCGCGCGCCGACGTCGTGCTCGCAGCCGGTGCGCTGAGCACGCCGAAGCTGCTGATGCTGTCGGGCATCGGGCCCGGCGCGCACCTGCACACGCACGGCATCGACGTGCTGCACGACAGCCGCGACGTCGGCGCGAATTACCAGGATCATCTCGAAGTCTCGATCTACGGCCGCAGCCACGCACCCGTGAGCCTGCTGGGCGAGGATCGCGGGCTGAAGGCATTGCGGCACGGGCTGCAGTGGATGCTGTGCCGCACGGGCCTGCTGACGTCGAACGTCGTCGAATCCGGCGCGTTCGTCGACACGACCGGCAGCGGCCGCCCGGACATCCAGTTCCACGTGCTGCCGACGCTCGTCGGCGACGTCGATCGCGAGCCGCTTCCCGGCCACGGCCTGTCGATCAACCCGTGCCTGCTCAGGCCGCGCTCGCGCGGCTCGGTGCAACTGCGCGGCAACGATCCGGCCGCGCCGATCCTGTTCGACAGCGGCGCGCTGTCCGACCCGGCCGATGTCGACGGTCTCGTGCGCGGCGTCGCGCTCGCGCGGCGGATCATCCGCGCGCCGTCGCTCGCGCGCATCGTGCGCGAAGCCGAGACGCTGACCGATACGGCACTCGCCGACTACGTGCGGCGCCGCGCGAAAACCGTCTATCACCCGGCCGGCACCTGCCGCATGGGCAGCGACGAACATGCGGTCGTGACGCCGCGCCTCTCGGTGCAGGGCGTCGACGGCCTGCGGATCTGCGATGCGTCGGTGATGCCGCGGATCGTGTCCGGCAACACGAACGCGCCGACGATCATGATCGCGGAGCGCTGCGCCGAATTCATGCTGGCGGAATGACGCGGCGCGGCGCATTTGCGCCGTCGTTCGCTGCACGAAAAAACGGCGCGTGGGACACGCGCCGCCGCTCCTCCGCATCGACCGCCGGTATCAGCGGCCGGCCGCGTGCGCCGCATCGCGCAACGCCATCGGCGACGCGCCGTAGCGCTCGCGAATCGCCCGGCTGAAGTGCGCCTGGCTCGAGAAACCCCAGCGAAACGCGATCTCGCCGATGCTCGTCTTGCGCAGCCGCGCATCGGTCAGCTCGCGATGCGCGTGCGCCAGCCGCTCCGACCAGATGTGCTGCGTGATCGACTCGCCTTCGGCCGCAAAGAGCCGGCTCAGGTGGCGCAGCGACAGCCCGACCGCGTCGGCAACCGCCTGCGGCCCGAGCTCCGGGTCGCCCAGGTGCGTCGCGACGTATTGCTTCGCGGTCAGCAGGTACGACAGCGACGCGCGCGACGCGCCCGCGCCGTTCACTTCCGCGTCGACGAGTTCCGCGATCAGCGTGCGCGTGTGCTCGGCGAATTGCGCGGCATCGCGCTCGACCGGGTCCTTCATGAACCGCTCGACGCTCGCGCGCAACGTTGCGCCGAGCATCGCGCCCGCGCCCGGCTTCGGCGCGATCCGCAGCGGCAGCGCCGCCAGTTCCGCATCGAGCCGGTCGTCGAGCGTCGTGACCGGGATATCGATCAGCAACTGCCGCATCGGTGTCAGGAATCCGAACAGATAAGGCACACGCGTGTCGTAGACGACGACATCGCCGGCTTCCGCGAGCAGGCACCGGTCGTGCTGGATGAAATACGCACGCCCGCTCAGGATCTGGCACGCGAACAACGACTCCTTCGGCAACTGGCGCACCAGCGCGGGGCTGCGTTCGATCACGTGATCCTGGCCGCTGATGTCGGCGATGCCGAGGCCCGGCAGCGCGATGTCGGTCTTCTCGACCTCGAGCCCGGCCGGCGACAGCGACGAGCAGCGCAGGCCGACCAGCGTCTCTGCATTGAACGCGTCCCAGTACGCCATCCGGTCGCGAACCGGCACGTCGGCCGTCGAGCCTCGCGTGCGTGAAAAAACGGTCGAATTCGTCACGTCGCCTCCTGCTGGCGCCCGTCGTGCGGAGCGCCATGCAATGCGAAATTGGGGGATGGATCGTTTAAACGTCGTGCGGTGCGATGTCCGGCCCGATCAAGCAATTCGTCCAGCCCAGTCAAGAGCGGCGCGCACCTGCTGGCTAAAGTCGAGCCCACGACATCCAAACACAAGGAGACGAACCGTGGTCGACCAAGCCGTAGCCGAATTCTGGCAAAACATCCCGCCGATTGCCAATCCGTTCAAGCCCGATGCGCTTCCGGAAGCCTACATCGCGAACGCGGCCACCGACGACGAGCGCTATTACGTTCCGTTCACCGAAACGGTTTCGTCGCGGCCGCTATGGATCTCGCCGTCGCAGAACAAATGGTGCGACATCCTGATGGCGAAGGAAGCCGGGCTCGTGAACCGGCACTATCACCCGCACGAGGTGTTCGCTTACACGCTGTCGGGCAAGTGGGGTTACCTGGAGCACGAATGGACCGCGACGCGCGGCGATTTCGTCTACGAGACGCCGGGCGAGGGCCACACGCTCGTCGCATTCGATCACCCCGAGCCGATGCGCGCGTTCTTCATCGTCAAGGGGCCGCTGATCTGGCTCGACGACGAAGGCCAGCCCGACGGCTATTTCGACGTGCACTCGTACATCGCGATGTGCAAGGCGCACTACGAGAAGGTCGGCCTCGGCGCGCAAGCGATCGAGAAGCTGTTCCGCTGACGCGCGGCGAGGCTCACCATGACATCCCCTTCCTCCTCCAGGCCCGCCTGGACGTACGAGAACAGGCTGCTGCTGATCCTGTTCATGACGTTCGGCTTCGTGTTCTTCGACCGCCTCGCGCTGTCGTTCCTGTTCCCGTTCATGTCCGCCGAGCTGCACCTGACGAATGCGCAGCTCGGCATGGTGTCGTCCGCGCTCGCGCTCACGTGGGCGCTGTCGGGCGCCGCGACCGGCGCGTGGTCCGACGCGCGCGGCACGCGCAAGCCGCTGCTGATCGCCGCCGTGATCGGCTTTTCCGTGTGCTCGGCGCTGTCGGGGCTCGTCGGCGGTTTCGCGAGCCTGATCGCGTTCCGCGCGCTGATGGGCATCGCCGAAGGCCCGGTGCTGCCGCTCTCGCAGTCGCTGATGGTCGAGAGTTCGACGCCGAGCCGCCGCGGGCTGAACATGGGCCTGCTGCAAGGCTCCGCCGCCGGCCTGCTCGGCGCGATGATCGGCCCGCCGGTCGTGATCGGCATCGCGACCGCGCACGGCTGGCGCCATGCGTTCTTCGTATCGTGCATTCCCGGCTTCCTGATCGCGTTCTGCATCTGGCGCTGGGTGCGCGAGGTGCCGCCCGGCGGCGCACGGCATGCGCAGGCCGACACCGTCGGCGCACCGGCCGCGGGCGGCGCGGCGATCAGCCGCTGGGCGCTGCTGAAGGAACGCAACATCCTGCTTTGCGTGCTGATCAGCTGCTTCTTCCTCACGTGGTTCATCGTGATCATCTCGTTCGCGCCGGTGTTCCTCGTCGACAGCCGCCACCTGTCCCCTGCCGACATGGGCGTCGTGATGACCTGCCTCGGCGCCGCGTGGGTGTTCTGGGGTTTCGCGGTGCCCGCGATCTCCGACCGGATCGGCCGCAAGCCGACGATGATCGTGTTCGCGCTGGTCGCCGCCGCGTGCCCCGTCGCGATGATTCACGCGAATTCGCTGTGGGCGCTCTGCGCGCTCGTGCTCGCGACCTACACGGGCCTCGGCTGTTTCACGCTGTTCATGGCGACGATCCCGGCGGAAACGGTGCCGCCGCGCGCGATCGCCAGCGCGCTCGGGCTGATCATGGGCGCCGGCGAGCTGATCGGCGGCTTCGTCGCGCCGACCGTCGCCGGCTTCGCCGCGGACAAGTACGGCCTGCAGTTCGCGATGTGGACGTCGGCCACCGGCGCGATCCTCGCGTGCGTGCTGTCGTTCGGCCTCGTCGAAACCGCGCCCGCCGTGCTGCGCAAGCGCGCGCTCGCCGGCACGGCCGCGAACCGTCTCGATACACAGAACCTCGGAGGACGCTGACATGCGTGCACTTCAATGGCATGGCCCGCGCGACGTCCGTCTCGTGGAAATCGATACGCCGCGCCCCGGGCCGGGCGAGGTGCGCATCGCGGTCGCGTATTGCGGCATCTGCGGCAGCGACCTGCACGAATACGCGGACGGCCCGCACGCGATTCCGGTCGACACGCCGCATCCGCTGTCGCGCCGTACCGCGCCGCTGACGCTCGGCCACGAATTCTGCGGCACCGTCGTCGAAGTCGGCGAAGGCGTGACGACGCTGATTCCGGGCGATTGTGTCGCCGTCGAGCCCGAATATCGCTGCCACCAGTGCGCGTACTGCCGCTCGGGGTCGTACAACCTGTGCGTGTCGATGGGCTTTGCCGGGCTGATGGGCGACGGCGGGATGGCCGACTTCGCGGTCGTGCCCGCCTACATGCTGCACCGGCTGCCCGACGGCGTGAGTCTCGAGCAGGCCGCCGTGATGGAACCCGCGGCCGTCGCGCTGCACGCGCTGCGCCGCGCCGAGCTCCGGCTCGGCGACACGTGCGCGGTATTCGGGCTCGGGCCGATCGGCCTGCTGCTGATCCAGCTCGCGAAGCTGCAGGGTGCGACGACCCTCGTCGCGGTCGACGTGTCGACCGAGCGCCTCGCGGCCGCCGCGCGCTTCGGCGCGACGCACACGTTCAATGCGCGCACGCTCGACGCGTCCGTGCTGCGCGATGCGATCCACGAGGCATCGGGCGGGCTCGGCGTCGACGCGAGCTTCGAGGCGGCCGGCTTGCCGGCCACGTTCGAGGCGGCGATGCTGGCGCTGCGCAAGGGCGGCCGCGTCGTGATGGTCGGCCTGATGCCGCAGGCGGGCTTCGACGCGTTCCGCGCGGTCAACGACGAGCTGACCTTCACGGCGAGCGTCGGCTACCGGCATGCGTACGAGGACCTGCTGCGCATCGTCGCGTCGGGCGCGCTCGATCTCACGTCGATCGTCACGCGTACCGTGTCGCTGGAGGACGCCGTCGCCGACGGCTTCGACGCGCTGCTCGCCGATCGTACGCAGATCAAGATCCTGGTTTCCCCCGCGCAGCGGCATGCGCGCTCCACCCACGCCGTCGAGAGTGTCGAACATGAGTCGCCAGTGGTTATTTGAGGGAAGGACCGTCGCGGTAACCGGCGGCACATCGGGCATCGGCGCAAGCACGGCGTGGCGTTTCGCGGAAGCCGGCGCATCGGTCGTTGCGCTCGGGCTCGACGCTACCGGCCCGCACGCGCCGGTGCATCCGCGCGTCCGGTGCATGGAACTGGACGTGACCGACAGCGACGCACTGACGCGCACGATCGCCGCATTGCCGCGGCTCGACGTGCTCGTCAACGGCGTCGGCATCAGCCGGCACGCGGACGAATACCGGATGGACCAGTTCGAACTCGTGCTGAACGTGAACCTGACGTCGGTGATGCGCGCATCCGACGCCGCGTTGCCGGCGCTGTCCGTACAAGGCGGCAGCATCGTCAACGTCGCATCGATGTACACGTACTTCGGCAGCAAGGATCGCCCCGCGTACAGCGCGAGCAAGGGCGGCATCGCACAGCTCACGCGCTCGCTCGCGCAGGCGTGGGCCGATCGCGGCATCCGCGTGAACGCGGTCGCGCCCGGCTGGATCGACACGCCGCTCAGCAGCGGCCTGATGGCCGACACGCAGGCGTCACGACGCATCCTCGAACGCACGCCGCTCGGGCGCTGGGGCACGGCCAACGAAGTCGCGGACGTGATCCTGTTCCTGTGCTCGCCCGCCGCGTCGTTCGTGACAGGTGCGGTCGTGCCGGTCGACGGCGGGTATTCGACGGTCTAGCGCGCGCTCGACAGGCATCGGCGGGCATCGGCGGGCACGCGGTTCCAGCCGATGCCGGCCGATGCCAGCCGCACACCGGTTCGCTCCGGTTGCCACCGAACCGGGAATCGCCCGGCTCGGGTTTTATTCATATAAATCAGTAGTCCAATTAAAAATATCCGGCCTGACCGGAAACATGTGAGGAGCACAATGGAGATGACGAAAAAGACCCTTCTGGCGCTCGCGGCATGCGCCCTTCCCGCCGTGTCGTTCGCGCAGAGCAGCGTGACGATGTTCGGGCTGATGGATGCCGGCATCAGCTACGTCAGCAACGAAGGCGGCCACGGCAACGCGAAGTTCGACGACAACATCTTCTTTCCGAACCTGCTCGGTTTCGAAGGCAAGGAGGATCTCGGCGCGGGCACGCGCGCGATCTTCCGGCTCGTGAACCAGTATTCGCTCGGCAACGGCTCGATCATCGGCGGCGGGCTGTTCGCTCGGCAGGCCTACGTCGGGCTGGAGAACGACCGCTACGGCAAGCTCACGCTCGGCAACCAGTACGAGTTCATGGTCGATGCGCTCGCCGCCGGCGGCAACGAGATCGCGCAGGATCTCGTCGGCCTGTACGGCTTTCGCAACGGGCCGTTCGACAAGCTCGCCTTGCCGAACAACCCCACCGGCGCGTTCGACTGGGATCGCGTCGCGGGCAGCAATCGCGTCGCGAATTCCGTCAAGTACACGAGCCCGTCGCTGTCGGGCCTGACCTTCGGCGCGCTGTACGGTTTCGGGAACGTCGCGGGGTCGGTCGGTGCGAACAATACGGTCAGCGTCGGCGCGAGCTACGACAACGGCCCGTTCGGCGCGGGCGCGGCCTATACGAACCAGAAATACGGCGCGTCGGCGGGGCTTCCGCCGACCAGCGTGCGCAACTGGGGCGCAGGGGTGCACTACACACTCGGCACGGTCACGGGGAAGGCGCTCGTGACGACCGTACGGAACTCGGCGAACGGCGCGGGCGCGTGGTCGGCGGAAGCCGGCGCGTCGTGGCATCCGTCGCCCGCGTGGGTGGTCGGCGCGAGCTACACCTACATGAAAGGCAACGACACACTCGACAATGCGCACGCGCACCAGTTCCTGGCGGCCGTCCAGTACTGGCTGTCGAAGCGCACGATGGTGTACGTGGCGGGCGTGCATCAGCGCGCGAACCACGGCAGCAACGCGCAGATCAACGGCGTGATGGACGCGAACGGTGCGTCGAGCGGCGCACTGCAGTCGATCGCGCGGGTCGGATTCAGTACGCGGTTCTGACACGCGCGGCGGCCGGCCGCGCAACCCGCGTGGCCGGCCCGAAGCTTTCGTTGCGGCACACGCTCGGCTGCAACGACTTCGGTACGACGACGGTCGGCTTCACGTAGAAACCGTCGCGCGCATCACAGCCGCGCCCCCGGCCTGTCGCCCGACCGGCCGGCAAGCGCATCGAACGTATCGAGGCGCACGCGCCGCAACCGACCATACGCCGCAGAACCGGATCCGGGCATACCGGCTGCAAGCAAATTTGAGCGGGCGCGCCGCAACCGGGCCGGCGGCCGCGCCTCGTCGCGCGTCCCGTCAGTCGCCGTCCTTCTCGAGCACGTTCTGCGTGAGCGCGACCGACGGAATCGTCGGCTTGAGCGACGCGCGGTGCGCGCGGCCGCTCAGCCACTTCCAGCCGGCCACGAGCAGCAGCGCGACGAGCGGGATCGACGCGATCGTCCACGTGCCGTTCGGATAGTCGAATGCCATCAGGACCAGCACGCCGAGCAGGAACAGCAGCGTCAGCCATGACGTCACGGGCGCGCCGGGCATCCTGAACGACACGTCGTCCACCTCGCCGCGCGCGACCGCCGCGCGGAACTTCATCTGGCACACGACGATGAATGCCCACGTGCTGATGATGCCGAGCGACGCGATGTTCAGCACGATCTCGAACACGCTCGACGGCACCAGGTAGTTGAGCAGCACGCCGACCACGTAGATCGCGACCGTCACGAGAATGCCCGCGTACGGCACGGATTGCCCGCTCATCCTGCCGAGGAACGCCGGTGCCGAGCCGCCCATTGCGAGCGAACGCAGCACGCGCCCGGTCGAATACAGTCCCGAGTTGAGACTCGACAGTGCCGCGGTCAACACCACCAGGTTCATCACCGAGCCGATGCCGGGCACGCCGAGCGCGCCGAAAAACGTGACGAACGGGCTCTGGCCCGCCTTGTACGCGCTCCACGGCAGCAGGCAGACCAGCAGGACGACCGACGCGACGTAGAAGATCGCGATGCGCCAGATCACGTTGTTGATCGCGCGCGGCAGCACCTTGCGCGCGTCCTTGCATTCGCCGGCGGCGGTGCCGACCAGTTCGACGCCCGCGAACGCGAACACCACGCCCTGCACCAGCACCAGCGCCGGCATCAGCCCATGCGGGAAGAACCCGCCGTTGTCGGTGATCAGGTGCATGCCCGTGTCATGGCCTGCGACGTGCCCGCCGGTGCCGAGGATCACGCTGCCGATCACGAGAAACAGCACGATCGCGGCGACCTTGATCAACGCAAACCAGAATTCCATCTCGGCGAACCACTTCACGCCGATCAGGTTCATCGTCGCGACGATGCACAGTGCGGCGAGCGCGAAGATCCACTGCGGCACGCCCGAAAACGGCGCCCAGTAATGCATGTAGAGCGCGACCGCGGTGATGTCGACGATGCCGGTCATCGCCCAGTTCAGGAAATACATCCATCCGGCGACGAACGACGCTTTCTCGCCCAGGAATTCGCGCGCATACGACACGAAACTGCCGCTGCTCGGGCGATGCATCACGAGCTCACCGAGCGCGCGCAGGATCAGGAAGGAAAACACGCCGCACACGAGATAGACGATCGCGAGCGACGGCCCGGCGGCCTGCAGGCGCGCGCCCGCGCCGAGGAACAGGCCGGTACCGATGGCGCCGCCGATCGCGATCATCTGCACCTGTCGATTGCCGAGGGTCTTGTGATAGCCGGCCTCGTGGGATTCGAGCCAGTTCCGTTTGCTGGTGTCGCCGGTCGGCGCGGGTTCGGGAATCGATGCCATGACTGCATCCTCGTGTGCTTGCGTGATCTCGTTCGGACCGTACCGCGATCCGGGCCCGTCGGCGCCTGCGGCTGTGCGACGCGCCATCACGCCGCGCATCGAGGCCGCTGCGCGCCGGACATGGCGCGCGGCACCGTCAACCGCGAACGTATGCAGCCGTAATTCCGTTCACAAACGCTATGCAAATTTCGACTGTCCCGGCATCGAATCGCGCATGCGACATGGATGGAAAGCATTTTGAAATACGTCAGGATTTCGAAAGACGAAAGCGGGGGCACGAGATGAAACTACGCCTCGACCGACGTCGCGCCCGGAACCCGGCTCCGCTGGCGGACGACCGGTCAAGTCACGGAAACAGCAGTGCCGGATTCAACTCGGCTTCGCTGCGTGGCCGGGCGCACCACCCAAGATCCACCGGCACCGGGTAAAGCCGTCGTGCACCAAAACGCGGCCAGAAATGAGCGACGCCAAACGCGTGCGCACCGGCGCCGCGACCGGCTTACGCCGCCCGCGCGCGGCCGACGCGTGCCTGATTGCCGCGCCGCAGGTCGAGCGGCATCGACTCATAGGCCGCATCGCGAATCAACGCATGGCGGAACGAATAGACCACGCGATCGCGCCGATGTTGCGCGTACAGGATCCGTTCCTCGAGCAACAACTGCAGGTGCGCGTCGAGCGTCGCGCGATCATGCGGCGAAGCCGCGACGAGCAGTTGCGCATCCACCTCGAGCCCGATCGTCGCGGCGAGCTGCGCGGTGTCGCGCGCGTCGTCGATCCGGTCGAACGCTCGACCGAGCATCCCGCCGAGACTGAGCGGAAGCGGACGGGGGGCCGTCGTCAGCAGCCCGGCGAGCGTGCCGTCCGCGCCGCCCATCGTCAGCTCGCGCGCGACGGCCTCGATGAACAGCGGAATGCCCGCCGTGCGCCGGGCGAGCGGGTCGAGCCAGAGCGGATCGAGCTCGCCCGGGCCCAGGCATGCCGACATCAGGCGCTGCGCGTCGTCGCGCGGCAGGCGGCGCAACACCAGGCGTTCGGTCGCGCCGCGCCAGCGCGCGAGCTGGTCGGGGCGCGACGTGAGCACGATGCCGAGCGCCGCCGCGCGCGGCGAGCGCCGCAGGTACGCAAGAAAATCCTCGGTCGAGCGGTCGATCCACTGGACATCCTCGACGACGAACAACACCGGCGCGCCATTGCCAAGCGACACGATCAGCTGCTCGAGGACGTCGAACAATGCGTGTCGTTCGCGCGCACTCGACCATGGGACCCTCGTCCCTTCGCAGGGCACCCCCAGCCAGGTCGCGAGTGCGACACGGGCCGCCGCGTGATCGCATTCGAGCGGCGCGATCATGGTGTCGATAGCCGCGAGCGCGAGATCCGCCGGGTCGTCGGCGTCGATATGCCAATGCGCGGCGATGAATCGCAGGATCGGAAACAGTGCGTGATTCTCCCGCTCGGGCAGGCACCCGCAATACGCGCAGGCAGAACCCTCGCCCCGGACGACCTCGCACAACTCGTGGACGAGGCGCGATTTGCCGAGCCCCGCGTCGCCGACGACCAGCCGCGGCACACCGTGCGGCGCAGGCTCGCCGCGCATCACGCGACGATGTCGTGCGAGCGTCTCCTGCCACGCGCGCAGGAGCACGTCGAGTTCGCGCGCGCGGCCGATCATCGGTGCCCGCATGCCGGCGTCGAGCGAATCGAACGGCGTATCGGCGCGCCGCTCGCCGAGCAGTTCGTGAACCGGCTGCGGCACGAGGCCCGCCCGCGCCAGCCGCAACGGGGTCGGCCGACAGTCCGCATGCCGTTCGAGCGCCAGCCGCGCATCGTCACTGATCAGAATCTGTCCGGGCCCGGCAAGCCGCAGCAGCCGCGCAGCCGCGGCAGGCGTCGATACGCCCGACATATGCGACGCATGGGCGAGAACCTGCCCGACGTGAATCGCGGCGGCCACTTCGACGCGCCAGCTTGCACCACCGGCGTCGCCGCCGGCCGCCGCAGGCACCGGCAGTCGTGCGCGCCCGGCCACCCGTACCATGTCGAGTGCCGCGCGCGCCGCGCGGCGCGCCGGCCAATCGATGTCGCCTTGCAGGCCGAAATGGAACAGCAGCGTGTCGCCGAGCCGTGCGTCGACCTGCGCGCCGTAACCGACGGCGATATCCGCGCACTTCGTCTGCCATTGGTCCTCGTAGCCGTCGAGCAGGGCGTCGTGATCGACTCCGGCGTGGCGTCGCCGGCCTTCTCCGGTGATCGTCACACAACAGCACAGCGTGGTGATCTGACGGTACCCGCCCGCCGTTGCGATCGGCTCGCCGTACGGCGCGAACGGGCGCGGATGCGTCGGCCCGCTTGCGCGGCCGGCATCGACCTGGCCGACGAGCGACGCGAAGTTGAGCGTGCGGAACGCTTCCGCGAGTTCGTCGGCCGACGCGGCGCGCTGCTCCGGGTTCTTGCTCAGCGCGCGCCGCAATACCGCGCCAAGCGGATGCGATGCGATCGGCGGAGGGAACGCGACATTCGCCGGGCTGAGCTGCTGATAGAGAATGTCGGCCACGCTCGCACCGCGCATGACGACCTCGCCCGTCAGGCATTCGATCACGACCAGGCCCCACGCATACAGGTCGCTTCTGGGCGTCGGCGGCTCGTTGCGCAATTGCTCGGGCGCGCAATAGGACGCCGAGCCAAGCACCTCGGTCGCCAGCGTCAGGGTCTGGCGCCCGATGTCCTCCGCGCCGGGCAGCAACGCACCGATGCCGAAATCGAGGAGCTTCGCGTGCGGCCCGTCGTCGGCCATCGCGATCACGATGTTTTGCGGCTTCAGGTCCCGATGCACGATGCCCCGGCGATGCGCGGCCGCGAGCGCGTCGAGCACCTCCGCCATCAGCCGGCCCGTGTCGACGGCCGACAGCGGCCCCTGTGCCGCGAGCCGGTCGCGCAAGGTCCGGCCCTGCACCAGCTCGAATACGGCGAACAGCCGGCCGTCGGGCGCTTCCCCCTTGTCCAGCAAGGCCACGATGTTCGGGTGCCGCAGCGCCTCGCACAGGCTCGTCTCGCGCTGGAAGCGCGCACGCTGGCGCGCGCGCTCCGTCGCGGTCCGCACGGCGTGATACCGCATCAGCTTGATCGCGACGGCTTGTCCCGTTTCGCAGCAGGTCGCGCGAAACACCACGCCATTGCCGCCCTCGCCGAGCAACGAACCGAGCCGGTAACGCCGCTTGCCGGCCAGTTCCGCAAATGGCGCGAGGGGCACGGCCGGCGCCGAGACCGGTTCTCTCGAGTTCATGAGCAATGGACTACCGGGGCCGGCGCCGGACGATGCACGCCGATACGCGGCTGAGCGGGCGGCACCGACTGGCATTCGAGATGCGCGCCGCGCATGACGCGGAACGGGAAATCGCCGAACCTGACGCTGCCGCGCCGGCGCTCGACGAGCTGGCTCGCGTCCAGCCCCGGCAGGGCCGCGAACTGGCTCCGGGCGCGGTGAATCTGCACGTTGACATGGGACGTATCGATGCCGAGCATGCGCGCCAGCCGGTCGAGTTCGATCCAGCCTTGCGTGGCGGCGTCGTAGCCGGCCTGCATGTCGGCCGAGCGCGCGCGGGCAAGCGTGACGAGACTGTAGTGATGCGCGCGCTCGCCGAGGTCGACCACGCCGCCGCGAACATGCAGCAGCATGCGCACATGCTCTTCGTCCCGGCTGACGAGGAATTCGAGCAGTTGTGCCGGCACGGCCGGATCGGCGGGGGCGGCGAGCCTCATCGTCGAACCATTGCGCGCGAGTGCCAGGCGCCACGTGGCATCGCCGGTCGATACTTCGTCGCCGTCATGGAGCGCGCGCGGCGGCAACGTGTCGTCGCACAGCCATTCGCCGGCCGGCGACCGGACGATCGTGACCGGCTGCGCGGCGCGGGCGGCCAGGATCTGGCGCGGCGCGAGCACGATCGGATGCGCAGCGCCTCGTATCGGCCACAGCGTATCGGCCGGATCGTCGAGCGCATCGACGCGCCACGGCGCGATGCCGGCCCTGCCGAACCGGATCATGTCACCCGGCTGCAGTACCGCGTGATCGCCGTGGCGTAACGGCACGCCGGACAGCGACGTGCCGTTGCTGCTGTGATCGTGGAGTTCCCACAGCCCGCCCACCCAGCGGATATGGGCGTGAACACGGGACACCGACGCATCCCGGATGACCGTATCGCAACGCGCGGCATCCCGGCCGAACACGTGATACGCGCGGAGCAGGCACGCTTCCCCGGAAGAATCGTTCATGAGTATCGCCATGGCTGCCCCGTATCGAATCCGCCCGGGTCGCTCGAGTGACGCATCGACGCCCAGGCAAACGATTGCTTCAATGAACGCGAACGATGTCGCCCGTTCGCCGCCTCGTTATCCGTTTCTTCGTCAGCTTCCTTTCGGATCGTTGCTCATCCGGCACGTGTTGTTTCGACTGATTGAATGGCCGGCTGCATTGTTGTCTTGAAATCGAGCAACCTGATGAAAATCCTGCCAAATAAAATCATGCATCGCAATCGAAACACTCAACTCCCCCCTTGATATTGCAATGCTTTACATTTTCGGCCGATTTTTAGATCGCATATAAAGGGTCGTAAATGCGAATCGCCTCTATAGCCCCGACTGGCTTGCTTGGAACGGAAGCAGTCACATTGAATGACGAGGCGAACTTAAATACCTTTGCCGCCGCGGATGTTTTGTTTGATTAAAAGGAAATAAATTAAATGGTTTCGGCGATTTAAATAATTACCCTCGATGTTTTGGCGAATTGCATTACAAGAGTTACTGCGGGATTAAGGTGTCGCATCCGATGTTTCGGGGGTGTCGGCGGGCAAGCGGGTACCGGCACGCCGCCGCGTCACGATCGATTGCCGGCAACGGCTGGACGCAGGCAAGGCGTCGACGATCCGATCGCCGTGATCGCCTCGCCAGGAGGCCGATGGAACGCATCGGCAACAACCATCGCCGCAAGCGGCAGGCGCGCAAAGAAATGGGGCCGCTATGGCCCATGCCACTCACGGCTTGATCATCTGGCCTGCGCGTAGCAACACCTTGCCGGGGAGAGGTCGCGCGGCAACTCCGAATCTTGCGAGGGAACGAGAATGCGCCGTCGTGAGGGCCGGTCCGTTTTGTGAGCGCACGGCACTGTCTCACGCCCGATCCAGGTTCCCGATCACCTTGAAGTCAAGCGCATACCGCGTTCCGTGAGGTTGGCGGGGCCGAACCGCGCAATCATTTTCTGCCGTCCCGGATGCTCGAGATGCCCGGTGTTTGGCGGCGCAAAGCCGACAGACCACATGTCCGAAAATGGCGCACGTCGTGGGCGCGCGGGATATACGATGTCACCCATGCCTACCCCCATCGACACCCCCGACAGCGACGCCTGCTACCTGGCGCTGAAGGCGCACGACGCGCGCTTCGACGGCTCCTTTTTCGCGGCCGTCACCAGCACCGGCATCTACTGTCGTCCGGTGTGTCGCGTGAAGACACCGCGTCGCGAGAACCTCCGCTTCTACCGTCACGCGGCAGAGGCAGAAGCGGCCGGTTTCAGGCCCTGCTTGCGTTGCCGCCCCGAATTGGCCCCGCGCGCGGCATCCTGGAGCACGGAGGACGCTTCGCGCATCCTGGCCCTGCAGGCCGCAAGATTGATGGACGAACCCGACGCATGGCGGCACATGACCTCCGCGCGCCCGACCTTCGGGCAGTCGAGCGGCGGCTTGATGCCGCGCATTGCGCAACGGCTGGGTGTGACCGACCGCCATCTGCGCCGCATTTTCGACGCACACTTTGGCGTGTCGCCGCTTCAGTACCTTCAAACACGCCGGCTGTTGGCGGCCAAGCAGTTGATTGCCGACACGCGATTGCCGATGAGCCAGGTCGCGGCGTCCAGCGGCTTTTCCAGCGTCCGACGCTTCAACGATGCCTTCTCGCGCCACTACGGCCTGAATCCCAGCGCCTTGCGCCGGGCCAGATCCACGACCGATGGACAAGGCGTGACCGTGCGACTCGGCTGGCGGCCTCCCTATGACGTACAGGCAATGGTGGGCTTTTTGCGCCTGCGCGCGTTGCCCGGCGTCGAGCAGGTCGCGGGCCTGGAATACACGCGAACGCTGCGGCTTGTGCAAGGGACGCAGGCGCGTAGCGGCTGGTTGCGCGCTCGCTTCGACGAAGATCGCGCGCAGGCCGTGCTGACGATCAGCGATTCATTGGCCGCCGCCCTGCCGGCGCTGATCAACCGTGTGCGCGCCGCGTTCGATCTGGACGCCGACCCGATCGCCATCCACGCGGCTCTGCACGCCGCATTCCCGTCGGGCGAAGGCTTGCGCGTGCCGGGCACACTGGACGGCTTCGAGCTGGCGGTGCGCGCCGTGCTGGGCCAGCAGGTCACCGTGGCCGCTGCACGCACACTGGGCGCGCGACTGGTTGCGGCCTTCGGCGATCCGATCGAAACGCCTGTCGCGGGTCTGGATCGTCTCTTTCCCACGCCTGCTGCCCTGGCGGCCGCCACCGGCGATGAGCTCGGCCGCCTGGGCATCACGCGGCAACGCCAGACCGCGCTGCATGCGCTGGCGCACGCCGTGCAGGACGGGCGCATCGCTTTGCATCCCGGCGTAGACGTCGCTGCGACTTGCGCCGAATTGTGTGCGTTGCCCGGCATCGGCGACTGGACGGCGCAGTACATCGCCATGCGCGCGCTGCGTTGGCCCGACGCCTTTCCCGCCGGCGACGTCGCGTTGCAAAAGGCCCTGGGCGTGGGTAGCGCCCGTGCCGCGGCACAAGCCGCCGAGAAATGGCGGCCCTGGCGCGGCTATTCGGTGCTGCGTGCGTGGCATGCGATGAATCACGGTGCTTCGGCCTGACTACGACTCATATCGACACCTTTCCCGGCCGCGTGACTCGTCACCCCCGGAAGCGATCAACTTGCACGATGAATTCAATCACACGGATCCCGAGCACGGTACCTGCACAGAGCGATTTGTTCGGAAGCAGCGAAGCCGAATTCTCGATAGACGAGTCCTTTCGATCGGCAAGGCGTTTCGATCTCGACGCTCATTCCTGGATCGAAATCGTGCCCGGATGGATTTCAGGGGCGTCGCAGCTCTATGAGCAGTTGCGCAACAGCGTTCCGTGGCTGGAGCACGATCGGCGCATGTTCAACCAGGTGTTTCGCGAGCCGCGCATGACGGCGGTCTACAAGCATGTCGCCGATGTGCCCGACGCGCGCCTGCTGCAGGCCGTCTGCGCGCTGTCGCGTCACTACGGCGTGGAATACGACGGCCTGTGGATGAACCTCTATCGCAACGGACAAGACAGTACAGGCTGGCATCGCGACCACGGCTCGTGCCGGAAGCTCGAATGCATCGTCCCCGTCCTGACGCTCGGCACGATACGCCGGTTCCTGATCAAGCCGATCAAGGGCGGCCGCTCCATGACCTTCAAACCGTCTTCCGGAGACTTGGTGGTGATGGGAGGGCGCGCGCAGCAAGACTGGGTGCACTGCGTGCCCAAGGAACCGGAAATCGAGGGCACGCGGATCAGCGTCAACTTCATGAGCTCGGCGCAGGGCGTGAGGGATTAGCACTCGAAGCTGCCCAGGTCTGGCGGCATGACGCCTCTCGATACGAAGACAATCCGCATGAATATTCATCCGGGCCGAGTGCGCGTGGATGCCGCCTGACCGCTGTGCATTGGTGTGGGGTTGACCCTGTCGTTCCGGACAAAGCCTCGCACTGCGGTTGATGAATCCACGGCGTGTCAAGACAATGGTGGCGCTCAATTCACGATCGGAGTTGCGCGGCACGCGTCAGACGGATCGCAACGGGCCGTGCCGATCTTTCGCTCCTGGATCGAGGGGGAACTTCATCGTGTCTTGAAAGGGATTTTCTATCTTTGACTACCACGGCGCGAGGCGCCCGACCAAAGCAATGCAAGCAATTGCCTCGAAGACAGAACCGGCTCGTCGGACGCACGTAATCCGGGCAAGCGATGCCACGCCACGCCGGGTTCGCGATGATGCTGTTGGTGATAGTTGATGTTGTACGGCCAAATAAAGAAGCGGCCCAGTAACCCGACACGCCACGAATAAGTCCAGTCATTCCAGCCGGCCGTGACACCCGGCCCGCCACTGTGCTCTGCAATGCTACGAATCTTCTGCACCAGCGCGCCAATTGTCACGAGAGGCACGAACCAAAGCGCCGCCAGCGTCAACAGTTCGCGTACCGTGCATGCATGCACGAGCGGCACGAGCAGGATGCCCCATGTCGATATCGCAGCGAGCAGCGGCAGTGACATGGACGCACCACGCCCGTTCGCGCGCCGGTATGCGCGCATGTTTTTCACCATGTTGACCACGAACAAGTCACCGAGCAGTTGCCGGACGAACGGGAGTGTGTCGAGTGGCTCGAATTTCCATGGCTGCGCGTGGTACAGATAGTTCCGCTCAGGATCGTCCGCAGTCCCGACGTGTCGATGGTGTGCAAGATGCAGCGGGCGATAGAATTCGATGGGCACGAGTCCCGGTACGCCGATTGCCAGGTTGATCAGAAAATCGTTCGCGAAACGACGGCGGGTCAAATGATAGTGTGTCGCGTCGTGATACAGAATGAATAACGCGTGTTGCCGGGTCGCGACAATGACAGCGGCGACGAGGTAACCGCCCCAATGCCCCACCGATAACGCAACTCGCAGCGTAACGACGATACATAGCCATTCAAGCAGCAATGCCGCAGCCGTACGCAGGTCAACGTCGAGACGAATGAGCGCGGTCGTCACACCGCCGACGCCGACGCCGAGTGCGAGCCCCGCGAGCATGTCCGCGAGCAGATGCTGCCCGGTCGTCAAGACCGTGAGCGCCAGTATTGCGCTCCACGCAGCGTAATAGCGCGCTGCGCGGACACGTAGCGCAGCCAATACCACGGTTACCGCCACAGGCAACGCAACATGCCCGCATGGACTCGCGGCGAGTGGCGTGTCGATCCGATACAGCCATGCGATCCATCCCGACACAGCCGGCGACCGGCTCACGGCAGTCGGCCAGAACAGATGACTGACGATGCACAGGCCTGCGGCAAGCGCACCGGCGAAAAACGCGGGCAGCAGCCAATTGCGGCCTCGGCCGAACCAGACAATCGACGGCATCACGAGCGCGTAACTCAAATAAAGCGGCACACTGGCGGACACTCGCGGAATGACCGCATCGTACGGCCCCGGACGCAGCACCACCACGGGCGCCATCGGCGCGTGTGTGACCCAGAAGTAGAGTGCGCCCGACGCGACGACATAGATTGCGAGCCACCGCCACGCGTCGAATGCTGACGGTATATAGGAGAGGGAAACAGAAGGTATGGCGCGCATGTGAAAAAAGGAGCGGCTCAATCGCGTATCATGATAAATCGTTTCAGCTCGCATGAATAACGACGCTATGCCGCTTCGAGCCAGTTCCATGACACGTGCGCAGCTGCGCGACGTCGACGTTGCACACATGTACGCGCTCTATTCGGCCTGTTACCGGGATACGGAACGGGCACGCTTCGAACACGATCTCGACGACAAGACACATTGCGTCATCATGCGCGATGACACCGGCAAGCTGCGCGGCTTCTCCACGTTGAAACTGTATGAACAGCAGTGGTGCGACACCACACTGCGCATCCTGTTTTCCGGCGACACGATCGTGGATCCGGCCTGCTGGGGCAGCCAGCAACTCGCGTTTTGCTGGATTCGACTCGCCGGTGAGCTCAAACGCAACTCGCCTGACCTGGCACTATACTGGTTTCTGATCTGCAAAGGGCATCGCACGTACCGCTACTTGCGAGCGTTCGCGCATGATTTCACCCCGCGATTCGACCGACCGACCGAGCCCTCGATTCAGGCACTGCTCGATCATCTGGCTGTCGAGCGCTTCGGGCACGCATACGACGCCGCGTCCGGCGTGCTCAATTTTCCTGTACCGCAAGGCCGCCTCGCCCCGGCCCTCGCCGAAGTGCCTGACGCGCATCGGCGGCTGCCGGATGTCGCCTATTTTCTGGAACGCAATCCAGAATACGCGCACGGAAACGAGCTCGTCTGCCTGTGTGAGCTGAAGCCGGAAAACCTGCGCCCGATGGCAAGACGAATCTTCGCCGGTGAATGAGCCAATGACGCGGATCCGGCCAGCCACAGCGTCCGACAACGAACGGCTTCTCGCGTTTCAAACACGTTACGCGATGCTCGGCGGGATGCCGCTTCGCTTCGATCGCTCACCGGATTACTTCGCACTGCATCGGTGCCATTCGAACGACTATCGAACCTGGCTCGCGGAGGACAGCGCCGGGCACGTCAAGGGAATGGCCAGCATGGTCGTTCGCGACGGCTACCTCGCCGGCGAGAAACAGCGCATCGCTTACCTCGGCGACTTGCGCATCGCCCCCGATCGCGAACTGGCACGCACGTGGGTCGATTATGTCGTCGATCGCCTCGCTGATCTCGCCCGGCACGAAGATGTGCAGCATACGTACTGCTGCGTCATTCGCGACAACCGGATCGCAACGCAATCGCTATTCAGGACAGGCAAGCGGACCCGGCTCGGATTTCGACATTGGCGCGGCTACAGTAACGTATCGATCTATGCGCGACGTATCGCTGCGCGGCGCGCCGACTCCGTCAGGATCATGAACGCGTCGGCCACCGATGCCGACGCGCTCCGCGCATTCCTGGACCAGGAGTCGCGTTCCCAACCCTTCGGCTGCGTCTTTACAGCGGACGAATTCACGCGCCGCCTGAACGCCTGGCCTGACTTCGGAATCGAGCGCTTTCTGATCGCACGCAACGCGCAGGGGCGTATCGTGGGCTGCGTTGCTCCGTGGGATGCGGGACGTATCAAGCGCATCGTCCTGGAACGTCTGCCGCGCTCACTCGGTGCGTTGCGTCACGGCGTCAACGCCGTCGCGCCGTTGCTCGGACGCCCTCCCATCGCAGCACCCGGCCAGCCGCTTCAGGACATCTACCTGACTCATCTGCATGTGAGCGGACGCGACCCGGGCATCGCACAGGCGCTGCTCGATGCAGTCTGGCAACGAGAGCGGAGCCGCTATGCGTTGCTGCAGCTTTGCCTGTACGATCACGATCCGCTATGGTCCGCGTTGCGCGGCTATCGGTACACCGCGCTGCCGATGGATCTGTATACGCTATCGACGCCCGGCGCGACCGCACTCGATCCGGGCGGCACCGAAGCGATCCCGGGATTCGAGATCTATCTCGTCTGACCGCTCGCGACCGCTGCCGCTCGCGTGTCGTTCAGGAGCGCAACGAGTGCAAGCCAGAAACGCCCCGCATCGAAACCGGCGCCGCCGAGTACAGGCTGGCCATGGTCGAGATGCGGCACGCATACTTGAGGCATGCCGCGAATCGTCTGGTGGTCCAGGTAGAACTGTCCGTCATGCGCACAACCGGGACGGTAGCGGTCGAGGCGCGAGTGATGTGCATCGAACCGGGACGTGCGTTCTATCGACCAGCTCACGACATGCACACAGTGCAGGCCACCGGGCACCGCAGACAACAGATTCGCGATGCCGGCGTCGCGCTCGCTGCCGATATCGCGCGAGCCTGCATGGAGCCAGCGTGTGCGCAACAATCTCCCGGCGGCTCGACCCAACCATGCGGGATCGATGCGCGCCCCCCGTTGCCCGAGCAGGCCGTCGACGATCGCGCTCGGGCCGACGGGCGGCTGCACGAGTGCGATACCGTCGCAGCGAGCACGAAGCCCTGAATCCGCATGCAGCGCCGCCAGTGCATCGAGCCCGCCCTTGCTATGGGTGAGGACAATAAAGCGGCGATCAGCAGGCAGGCGCGCATACAGGTAGCGCACGATATGCGCGCCCTGCTCGGCAACCGCGCGAGACGAGCGGACCGGCACACGCAGGATTGGGTAGCGCGCGGCACGCAACGCCCGCACGGCATGCCGGAAGCAGGCAGGTATCCACTCGGAATAGAGTCCCGCAATCAACACGACGACGGTGTCCGGGAATGCGCGGCCGCCATGCGCATGCCAACATTCGATGAAATGCCCGGTCCAGTCGATTGCTGCGGGCGCCGGTTCGAACGGCGTCGATGGGTAGTGTTGCCGCCACTCGTCGAAGCCGGACGGCGACCATGCCGGACGCCGTGCGCTCATGCCGGCTCCGTTGTCACGCCGTCGGCAGCGAGTGCCGCACGGGCAGCAGCCAGGGTGGCCGGATTTCCGATTCGCGCAGGGTGAAAACGCGGCGAGAACCATACCAGCCATGCGGGCAGCACGCGGGTAACGATGCCCGGCGCGCCGAACAGCCACCAGCCAAGCTGTGCCCAGCTTCGCCAATTGCCGGCGCCGCGGTCGGCACGCGCGAGACGCACGATGAAATAGCCCAGATCGACGATGAAGCATGCCGTGACGCCGAGCATCGCCGCCGTCCGTATGAAATAGCGCTTGATCGCGCCGCCGCCGCAAGCGCGCAATACGTCGAACGCGACGGCCTTGTGTTCGGTTTCCTCGATCGCATGCCATCGCCAGATCGCGGCCATCGACGGGTCGACGCCGTCAAGAATGGCCGGATCGCGCAACAGCAGATCGGCCAGAATAGCCGTGTAGTGCTCGAGACATGCCGTAAAGGTCAATTGAAGCAGCGGCGACGCGACACGCCGGCATTGTTGCTGCCGTCTCCGCATGAGCGCCTCGAGTGCGTCGACCGGCATGCCCTGGCGAGCCAGGCGCCGGTTATACGCGCGATGCTCGCGGATGTGAGCAGCTTCCTGGTACAGGAAAGCATCCACTTGAGCGGCGAGTGTGCCATCGACCGGCAGCGCGTCGCGGTACTGCCTCACGCTATCGACAAAGAACTTCTCGCCGAGCGGAAACATGATCGAGAACGCGTCGAAAAAGCGCGTCACGAGGCGTTTGTCACGATACCAATAGCGCGGAATATGGTCGGCAAAACAAAAACGCGGATTGCGCCGACGGATGTCTGCCGCGTCGTTGCAGCGCTCATGCATGGAATCGTCGGTTCGTTTGGCGGACATGGTCGCGATCGATCGTGGCGTAACGCGCAAGATCAGCGCAGGCGGGCGTATTGTTCGATGATGGCGATCGAAGGTATGCTCTGCGTCGCCGCCACCATCCATGTCCGAATTGTATGTTCGTTGCCAATGCAAGCGCCATAGATAAATGTTCGCGACGGTTCGATCGGCTGAATCTCTGCGTGCTCGCGCTGCAGAGCGTTGCATGGGCCGGCATCCTGACGTGGCTGTCGCACGGTACGAGCCCCTTGCGCTGGGTGTCGCTCGTACCGTTCTGCCTGATCATGCAAGGTGTGTTTTCGATGATGCACGAAACTTTCCACGGTTTCGGGCATCGGCGCGGGGCAGTCAACTACCTGATGATGTGGTGGGCATCGGCGATGTTCGGCGCGGCCGCAACGCTGATCCACGTGAATCATCTCGGTCACCACGTGCGGAATCGAACGCTCGCGGAGCGGGTGGACTTCGTCGAGCCGGACGCTTCGCTGTGGCGCAAGCGAATCGAATACTACGCGGCGATCGTCGGCGGCATCTGGTTCGCGAGTTTCGCGGGCAGCTTCGTCCTCGCCGTGCTTCCGAGTCGCGTCCCGTATGGCTGGGCGAAGTACGGACGCGACAACACGTATGCGGCTGCGTTCAAAGACTTCGACCAGGCCGAATTTCGACGAATTCGCTACGAAACCCTCGCAGGCGTGGCCGCGTGGATCGCACTGGGCGCATTGCTGGACTGGCGCGTGCTCGATATCGCGCTTGCCTATCTCGCATTCGCGTTTTCGTGGTCGTCGCTCCAATGGGTGTATCACATGCACACGCCGCTCGACGTTGTCGAGGGCACATACAACATGCGTGCCCCCACACTGATCCGCTGGGCATTCCTCAACTTCAACTACAACCTGACGCATCACCGGCATCCGAGCCTGCGCTGGCAGGAGCTTCATGCACGCTCCGACGCGGCGGAGACGCGACCGCTGTGGTACGGTTGGCTGCATGTGTTCGATGCGCCCCGGCGCTTGCCCAGCGATCTGACACAGCTCGAAAAAACCTATTTCTGACGAGAGGATGCACGTGCGTGCACAAGATGCGTGGGCCGCGTTTAGCGCTGCTGCAGAACCTTTCCGTCGCGCATGGCTCACCGCACTCGATGCGCCGGGCGACGCGCAGGCAACCTTTCTGTCACGCTTGCTCGCCGCGAATCGGAACACAGCGTTCGGCATGGCCAACGGGTTTGCCGATATCGCGGATCCGGCACAATTTCGCGAACGCGTGCCGGCAACCTCCTACGCCGGCATGTCCCGATGGATCGATCGTGCCCTCGAGGAGTCCGCTCCGATCCTGACCGACCAGGCGCCACGCTTCTTCGAGCGCACGAGCGGCGGCAGCGAGCAGCAAAAGCTCATTCCCTATACGCCAGCCTTTCTCGAAGAATTGCAGTTCGCGCTGATCGTCTGGCTCTCCGATCTGCATCGCACCGTGCCCGGCGTCGCGGCCGGGCGCGCGTACTGGTCGATGTCACCGCCAATGCAAGCGCGCGAACGCGCTCCCAACGGCATCATGATCGGATCGGACAGCGATCTCGATTACCTGGCCGGCAGCCCGCTCGTCGATCTACTGCCGACACTCGTCGCCCCGTCACTGTCGGGTAATGATCGGGCGTGGCGCAACGAAACGTTACGCGCGCTTATCTCCGCCGATGATCTGGCCTTCATCAGCGTATGGAGCCCGACCTTCTTGACCAGTCTGCTTCGTCCGCTGTTCGACCACGCCGAACCGCAGCGCCGCGATACGCTCACCTTCCTGTTCGATTCGCTACCGTCGAGCCGTATGGCAGCGCTGCGACGCGCACTCGACGACGGCCACTGCGGCCGGCTGTGGCCGCAGCTCGCGGCAGTGAGTTGCTGGATGGACGGTCCAAGCAAAGGCTACGCCGCACATGCCCGCACCTTGTTTCCGCAGGCGGCATGGCTTCCGAAAGGCTTGTTTTCCACCGAGGCGGTGGTCAGCCTGCCGTTCGGCGATACGACCGGCTGTCCCCTCGCCGTCTGCAGCCACTTCCTGGAGTTTCTGCTCGACGACGGAACCGCGATTGGCGTGGAAGAACTGAAGCCGGGCGATACGGTCGAGGTCGTCGTGACGACCGGAGGCGGCCTGTATCGCTATCGGCTCGGCGATCGGGTCCGTGTGACCGGATATGCGGGACGAACGCCATGCGTGACCTTCGTCGGGCGGGCTGGCACGCAAAGCGATCTGGTCGGTGAAAAGCTGGACGAAGCCTATCTGGCTGCGTCGCTTTCCGACGTGCTGCAACCGGGTGACGAAGGTTGCGTGATTCCGTGCGCAGACGCGGATCCGCCCCACTACCTGCTGTTGCTTGCCAGCGGTACGCAGGACGTCGCCGCCTTGCGCGATGCGCTGGAACAGGCTCTCGTCCGCGCTTTTCACTACCGGCACGCACGCACGGTCGGCCAGCTTGGCCCGTTGCGCGCGGTTCGCGTGCCCGGGGGCGCCGCCCAGCTGGCGGATCTCGTCCAGCGAGCCCACGAGCGCGCAGGCATCCGGGCTGGCGATGTCAAACCCCGCGCCCTGGTGGCCAAGCCCGCCGTGGCGAACGCACTCCGCGCCTTCATCGAGGACACGTGCTCATGTTGAACATATCGATCGCATCGACGCATCCCCCGTGCGACGAATCCGTGCCGGACGCCGATGGCGACGCCTTCGGCGCGCTGGTCGAACAATGGTACGTCGCGGGCACCGAAGCCGACGTCAAGCGCGACAAGCCGTTCGGCACGCGGGTACTCGGCCTCGGCATCGTGTTGTTCCGGGCGGCCGGCGGCGAGATCGTCGCGCTCGTCGATCAATGTGTGCATCGCGGCACCCGGTTGTCGGCCGGGAAGGTCGTCGACGACTGCCTCGTCTGTCCGTATCACGGCTGGCATTATGACCAGCACGGCAGCGTGACCCGAATTCCCAGCATCGACGGCGCGAGCGCAGCACCGCCAGGTACGACCTACCCGTATCGTCAGCGCAGGTTACCGGTGCTGACTCGGCACGGCCTCGTCTGGGTCTATCGCGGGCGAGACGATCCAGCGCTGAAGCGGCCGTTCGACATGCCGCACTACGGCGAACGGCCGTGGCAGTCGTACTACATGGTCAATACGTTCGATGGCGACCTCGGTGCGCTGGTCGAGAACTTCATGGACGTCCCGCATACGGTGTTCGTGCACGACCGGATCTTCCGCTCATCCACTGGACGGCGACTACGGGCATCCGTCGAACTCAAGCAGCAGAGCGTCGAGGTCACGTATCACGATGACGGCGACAAGATCGGCATGCTGGACTGGCTGACCAATCCGTCCAGGGAACCGCTTCGACATACCGATCATTTTTATGCACCGAACGTCACGCGGTGCGACTATCACTGGGGCAGCCGCTCGAGTTTTCTGATCATCAGCCAGATCACGCCGCTCGACACGCGTCGATCGCGTGTCTATACGTACATCGCCTATCGCTTTGCCTTGCCGGCCGCGGTGCTGCGCGCGCTGAAACCGCTGCTGCACCTCTACACGCATTCCGTGATCCAGCAAGACGTGCGAATCATGCGTGCACACCGCGAGGGACTCGACAACGCCGCAGGCTTCACCCCGTCGAGCGTGCGCGCCGATGTGGTCCACATTGCGATCGGCCGGTTGTTGGCCGCGGCGCAGCGTGGCGAGCCGTTGCCCGATGCGCAATGCGGCACGAAGCCGATGGAATTCGTGATCTGAGCGTCACAGGCACGATCGGGCGAGGCCGGCCCGGCTTGACCGGCGCACCGCCCACGTGCCCCGTATTTCCGTCAGCCGCCGGTCTGATCCTGGCTCGCGATCAGGCGTGCTCCGCATGCCAGCAAGTCGCCATCGCAGGCAGCAACTTGCCCGTCGAACCGGGCGCGGCCCGACACCGTTGCGATGAAGGTCAGGCCGTGAATCTCGCAAATCGCGGGATCGTGCAAGCGTGCAATCGCACGCCCGTTGATTCGCGAGTTCGGCGCCCCGGACACAACGCGTCCGCCGTGGCTGTGCACATCGCCTTCGATGATGTATCGCTTTTGACCCATGACGTGTCGATCCGGTCCGTCAGAAATCCCAGCTGAACGTCTGCGGATGCGCCTGCCGCGACGCGGCGTCCGGCGGTGTCAGCATGACGATCGTGGCATGCAGCGGATCCCGCAGGTTGATCAGTGCGCTCGTCTTCCCGTCGCCATAACCCATCATCAGCGCCAGCGCGGTCTGGACCCAGATCGAGCTCGTTCCGGTGTCGCCGCCGATACGGCGCTGCATGTCGAAGGCGTCTTTCGGATCGTCAATATCGACATGCTGCGGGTTGTCGTGCAGCGACTGCACCAGCAACGCGAGATTGGCGGTCGAGGCGCCAGTATCGTAGAACATGCGTCCCGGCTGCTCGCCGGGCGCAAGCGCACCCACAGCCTGCTGCCAGCCGGCGCGGATCTTTTCGATTCGCTCGCCCTTCTTCAACGGCGCCCCGTGCCCGTTGCTCAGATCGACTCGCACCGGCCGATGCAGATTGGCCAGAACCGGCCATTTGTCATACTCCTTCAACTGCCACGTGGTCCAGGGAATCGGCACCCACGGGTTCGGCTTGAAGCCGTCCGGCATCTTCAACGACGCAGTCTTCCAGAACTCGGAGAGCTTCGCCTGCCAATAATCCACCGGCATCTCCTTTTCACCCTTCTTCCAGTGGGCTTTCTGAAGCTGCCAGAAATAATTCCACAGCTTGATCACGTCATATTGGGTCTGGCTGTTGTCGATTGCCTCCGGTGCGTCCACCACATATGGACGAATCAGTCGGTCAACTCGGTCCTTTCTCGTCACCAGCAACGCAACGTAACTGTCAGGATTCTTTGGTACGAAGTTTCCATCTTTTGTGGACAAACCCAGGTAATCGGCGCCCGGAGTGCCCAAATAGGATCGCGTATTGATTCCATCCTCAACCAGCAATACCACTGCCGGCAAGTCCGGCTCGCGGTCAAAGATATCAAATACTCTAGAGACTACCTCGTCCCCGTGCGCAGTATGTATTTCATCGAGTCTCGTATAAAGGGTATTACCAATCCCCGCCCCGTTATCCGCACTACTGATGTGGGTTGCCATCCGGTCCGCATCCGGATCACTCTCGTTTCGCGGCGGCCCGGCCACTATCACGGGAATCGGCCAATAATCGACCCATCCGCGCAACGTATAGCCGAAGACGTTGTTCTCGCGCTTATGTCCCGCAAAGCTTCGATCGCTACTCGACCACGGATATTGTTTGGGATCCTGCAGGAGCAACGTTCCGCTGCCCCCTGCCTCGTCCAGCCGCATCAATAGCGCACGCTGGCGAAACCGGTCAACGGCGACGCCAAAACGGCGTATTTCCAACGTGAACCGCGCATCCCTGGACCCGTCCCCGGCAACGACAGCTTCGTTTGCGCTGGATGGACGAGCGGCCGCCGGCGTGTCTCGAGGCGGCGAGTCTCTACGCAACGAGGCGCCATAGGCGATACTGACGCCTGCCGCCAACAACAGCGGCGGCAAGATCAACAGCGACAAGCGTCGATACATTGCAATATTTCCTCCCAAGAATCCCTCCCTTCCAACAACAAATTCGACGACTGCAATCCACAAGAGAGTCAGGATTGCGAGTGAAAGCAGAAATATTCGTGCAGCCGGTGGTCGTGTGACGTTTGTCGTAATCATGGCGCGTCAATTTTTCAATGTACCGATCGTGCTTCTTTTACAACTTCACTATTTCGATCTTTCCTGGTTTCACTGACCACACCTTCAGGAAAATCCTTCGGCACGATATCGTCTTCCGGGAAAACTCCGCTTTCGTAATAGCTGCAATTGGCTTTTACTATGTCGGACGTTACGGAGTCGAGCTTTTTGCCGAGTTTTCTCTCGGCTTTTACTATATCGCTCTCCGGAAGTCTCCAATCAGCAATAGCCCGCAGGAGTTTTGCCCAGTCCGGATCGTCGAGCGCACGCGCCTGGCCTACCGACACATCGAATGCGGTCGCACAGCGGTGATTTCTACGACCGCTCATGACCGCCGAGTGATATGAACTTTCTCCCGGATGTTCATTCATCAGCCGAACCTTGGCTTCGTTGAGCGTCTCCTGACGATAAACGACGATGTGCCCGGGCGACGGCGGTACCGTCGACACGACCCGGCCGACCTTGCACTGATCGTCGGGATCCTTGCCCGCGTTCAACGACGCCTCCACCTCAGCGGAGGTCGGCAACGTCCCATCCTCGCTCGTTGGCCAGTCGATGATTTGTGCAGGCAACGGCTGCAACGCACCTTCGCCACTGTTCGTGCTCAGGGCAATTTCCGCTTCGAGCTGGTCAATGGCTTGTTTGCCGGGCGCATACTCTCCGGTATTTTTTTCCGAGAGCGGCGTTGCCTCCGTTCCAGGCAGCACATTGCCTTCCATTTCGGGATCGAACGGTGGCGTCAATGCTTCGCCATTGATATTGCGCTCGGTGCCGACGTCTATCTGCGTCGATTTCACCCATGTCGTGAAGCCGCCAGGCAAGCCATGGGATGTTTCGCCCTTTTCCCGCACCGTAAAGTTCCCGGGCGGCGTACCAACCTGAACCGGCTTGCCCTGCCGCAGACGCCGGGTAAAGACACGCTGCCGGAAAGCCGCCGACAGCAGATTAATTTTCTCGAGCTTGCTTCCCCGCTGCGCCGCACGCACATCGATTGAGTCGGGCAAGCCCGAGCACCCCATGCCATTGACGCCGCGCAGACCGACGGTCGCATCCTCCGGGCTGAAGTACATATACACTTTGCCGCGATTGTCGCGCTCGGCGAACACGACGCATTCGTTGCCTTGCAACCCGCTCAGGCGCGTCGCCTGCGCGGGATCCCAGGTTGGGCCGACGACGCCAAAATTGTCCCGTCCTGGCTCGTATTTCAATTGTTCGAGCGGCGGCGTCGGATATTTGCCGTTCGCCACATGCCCGGCCAGATTTGCCAGGGTCTTTGCACGCGCGTAAGCCGTCTGCTGCTGGTCCCCGCGTTGCAGCAACCGATCCATGAACTCCTCGCTCAAGCTGTAGGGCGAGTCGATCAGGACCAGCGTGTCGGCAGGACGGTCGGCCGGGCCACATTGGTTTGGAATCAGCCCCTCGACGAGATAGGCCTGGGCGAGCAGCGATATCAGCGTGCCCTGACTGTGCGCAATGATGTTGACTGTCCCGTCCGGATCGACAAGGCGGATTTGCCGCACCAATGCCGCGAGCCGCCGAGCTGCCAGCACCATGTAATGCCGATTTTCCGCTTCGCGAAGCGGGTGCGTCGGGTCGCCCTGCATCCGGTCGAGAATTTTCGTCGTCATTCCCCCTTTGAAATTCGAGTCGAACATGTCGGGGATGTTATTGGTCGCATTGGCGAAGAATCCGCCGTTGCGCGCGCGGTGTTCATCAAGGCGGTTGCCGAACCGGTCGACGTACTGGCCGTTGACGGTCTCCTTATTGGGGTCTCGGGGCAAATCCTCCTTTCCGACGCGTAACCCCCAATAAAACGGAATCAACGGACTCTTTGTCTCTTCGCTTTCCTGCCGACGATAAATGACATCGTCCATGTTCTTCATCATGTCGGCAACGCTCACCTTGCTCGGGTCGTTCGCCATGCGGCCGTGCGAGTACTCGGCGCCCTTGAAATCGGAACGACCGAGGCGGTCGTTCAATCCTTCGCACAGTCCGCCTTCGACCGTACCGAAATCCGTTCCGAGGTCATTCACACCATGGATCAGGATCGTCGTGCACGGAAAGCGATTTTGCACGTCGGTATTGACGCACGCATCCTGCGGCCGGTTGCAATTGAGAATCGCCTTGCGTTCGCCAACAATCCGGGGCGACGAGGTTGTGGTATCGGACATGACCGCCTGCCTTAAACGTCGAAAACCTGAATATGAGCGATGTGCATCGCGTCGCTGGATGCCAGCTCCGTCAACCCGTGTGCATCCGAGACCCCATTAATGACCTGGCCGTTGCGCAACGTGATCTTGTACGGACGGTTCGGTACGGGATGCGTACCGTCATCGCCGTCGGTACCGGGGTACCGCAAGCGGAACTTCTGATCGGCACCGCCGCGATTGAACGCCGGCGGCGCAACGTGGTCCGTGTTCGGGCCGACGAAATCATGTCCCGCCGTGTGAGCAGTGAACGCACCGTCTGAACCGACCTCGACGCCGCCACCGATTTTCACGTAGCTTCCGTCTTCCGCGACGAGCCGAATCGACTTGCCCGAGATCAACACCTCGTCGCCAACGGACATGATCTGTATTCCCTTCTGGGCAGTCGCCGCAAGCGTGTCCTGTTGCGCCTGCAAGACAACGGGACCTTCGCCGGCAATCGCGCGGACGCCTTCACCGCGCCCGAACAGGTGGATGCCTTGGCCAGCCGTCGTGATCACGCGCTGACCGCCAGCGAATTGCAGGTTCTGCCGCGCGATCTGATCGATGTTCTCGCCGGCGTAGGTCACGTAAGTCTTCGGGGTGATATTGAGCGCCCCCGCCTTTGCGCCAAATGCCATCAGCGCCTGAGAGTCGCCTGCGCCGGCGTTCGATGCACGATCGTCGCCTGAAGCGTGGCCACCCGGTGTCCATCCCTTGAAGGCGGTCACGACAGCTTGCTGTCCCGTCGCATCGGTCGCCGTGCCGCCGTGCTGTCCGGCGTAGTCTCCCAACGCCTTGAACAGCTCCGCGCATTCGCCGAGCAACTCGACGAGTTCATCGCGATCAAGCTGTCCGCCGCTCGCCTGTGTACGCGCGTATGTCGTCAGAAGCATCCCTTGCGCCGCACGCAGCGCGGCTGCCGCGTCCGTGCGCAATTCGGCGCCTTGGCCGCGGTCTGCGCCCTGTCCGTTTTCGCGTGGTTGAGTCAGGTAGCCGAGATTCAACTGGCTATGCGCATGCTCCGATGCAAGCTGCGCGCTGATTTGCTGCGGCGTGTCGTCGAGACGAAGCTGGTTGTAGCGCTGCCCCTTGATTTCCTTCGTCTTGATCCCGGAAAGAAAGCGATTGCCCGGCAGACTGCCCGTATGAGTGAAACTCGCCGGCATGTTCGCGCCGTTTGCCAGCACGCCGATGATGACCAGCCGGTCCGGATCCCCGCCGAGGCTCCCGAGCAGAACTTCGGTGCCCACCCGCGGCAAGAAAGTCTCCCCGAAATTCGGCCCAGCCAGACTAGACGCCACGCGAATCGGTGCGCTGTCGCTCTCGTTGCTGTTCGTTCCCGCACCCTGCGCATGCGCATGATCGCGAGAATCCTGACCGAGAATCTGCACGAACACGCAGCCATTCTCGTCGCAACTGACTTCCTCTCCATCGACCCCGACTACGCGTCCGGTAATCAGCGGCGTCGGCGGAAGATCAGTCTTGGGATCGTAAAGCGGCGTGAGCGGCGTGCCGCGCGGCACGCACGAGAATGTATTCTCGTAGCGCGTATCCTGCCCGGACGGATCGCCGTCGGTCATCGTTCGCGGCCGTTGAAGCGTATGGCTGGCCGCGAACAGCGCCTGCGCACGCTCGTTCAACCCCTTGGGCAGATTGTTCCAGACTTCGTGGTGCAGCGACGTGATCACGAATTGTTGCTTGTCGGACGGGAGCGTGCCCCACTCATCATCTCCGGCGATCGTGATCCATGAGCCGACTGCGAGGTCGCGAATTCCGCTCACGCCGTCGTATCGAACCGCCTGCGCTTCATGAGCCAGAATGCGATCCTCCGTCATCCGCTCGTGGTCCGCCCACGAGTCCGCCATATGCGGGACGTCGATCACGATGTCCGTCAGCAATTTCGCGAGATCGTTGCCCGATTCGCCTTGATCGATCTTTGTCGATGCGCTCGACTGGTCCACACGGGCATATCGGTAGTCCCACGAAGGTCGCCCCGATTCCCCCGAAATCAGTTGCTGGCGCATCGTCAAAGCGGTGATGGTGTCGCGCTGCTCCGTTCCAGCGTCTCGCGGATGGACGCGCACCGTACCCGCGGCGGACTCGTTCAGTTTCTGAGGGTCGTCGCAGAACACCAGCGTATGCACGGGAGGATCGCCGTCTTTCGTCTCACCGCTCACCCGTCCGGCGCGCACAAACATCGTGATGCCGTCGCGACGCGCAATCCTGGAGATGAAACGGGCATCAGATTCATTGACCTGACGGACGAAAGATCGACTCGGGTAGCGGGACCTGTCGAGTTGAGACAGATCGAATTCGAACGCCTGCGCGAGGGCCACGCTACGCTGTCGCCATTCGTTCAGGACAACTCCAAGCACATCGACAACGCTGACGTTACGGAAGATGCGAGAGTTGGTGCGCTTTTGCAGCAGGTTCACTGCGTCGGTCACGGTGAACTGGTAAACCGTCAGCTCTCCGTCGGTCCGGCCGATCTGCACGGCGCTGACGATTGCGTTGATGGCACGCAGTTGGCCGCGATCGGTGACGATACCGACTGAGACCGGCGCACCAATGAAAAGCTTCGGAGGCAGATCGCCCTGCTGCGAAATGCAGGTCAGATAGCCGCTGATGCCGGTCATCATGCTTTCATGGATGCTCGCGTGCTGCAACGCAACCTGTGATGCCAGCGCGTGCTGCGCCTTACCCCAATTCAGCACGACCGGTCGGCGATTCGCATCGATTCCCGATATGAAATTGCGGAACGACTCTCGGATATTCACGACGGTCTCTCAGTTTGATTCGTTATGACCCGCCGGATGTTGCTGTTCTAAATTGCTGGCGGCTGCGCGTGAGTTTACCAAAATGTGACACGGAAATAACAATCCCGGATCTCGATTAGCAATTTTTCATGTTATTCGACTAAGGCCACTAAATTTCGCGGCTCCAGCTGGATCGACGAGGAGCACTCCGAACGCCGGCCATGTCCCGAGCCCCTCCACGCGAAGCATTTTTCGAAGGCCCTGCGCGCACGGACCACGCCGAGACTGTATGCATGTGGATCCAATCCGTCACGTCAGAGTTCGCTGCCGTATCACGGCCATCGGCTCGTCAACTGAACGCCACCAATCACCCAGACGCTCGATATTGGAAACTCTTGAGGTACTCCGAACATCTAGTTCGGTTGGATCTTGAACAACCGTCCCCGACTTGCGTAAGGCTGCGCGATACCTTGCATCTGCATGAGCTGTTCGGCACAACGGGCCTTTGGGGAGGGCTTGATCCCGTTCTGTCCGGTCAATCTGCTCTTGTTCCACGGCACCCGCCCGGCAGCGGAAGAATTAAGCGTTTCCATGTCAACCTCCTCTCCAAAGAAGGGAGATCGATTGTGCGCTGGCGAGCGGCCGCTGTTCGCCCTTAACCCGTCATCCAATCTTCAGCGGCGTCAACGACTGCTGACAAGCAACTTCCGCCATCTGCCACTTTGCTTCCACACGCCGACTTCGCCGAGCAGAATTCGGTTGAAGTCAGTACGGAATACGGGAGCCCGCACCCATCGCCGAGGTCGCGCTTTTTGTTCGGGGAAGCTGTCGTCGATGCCGTTTGTCTGGATGGTAGTACTCACGATTGCTCGATGCGGCCCGAAGTAAGGTTTGCATTGATCCACGATGCAACGTCGGTGACCGGAATGGCGTGGCGTCGATTGACCGTCCCACTCTCGTCCCATGCGACCCCTCGCCGTTGAGCAAAAGCCGCACGATATTTGCGCATCATATCGTTCGGGTCGCGCGCCAGCTCATCCAGCAAATACTGCTCGCTCCACACCGAACGGCTGAACGGCCGGCCGAGACCCACTTGCAGCTTGTCGGCTACCTCCCCGTAAACCAGCCTTCGGTATTGAGCGACATCGATTCCGCTACGCGTACTTGTCGCCGACCGTACTCCGAATCGGATGGGTGTCGTAGACGATGATCATCCGTTCGATGAGCCCCGCGATGTCGAACTCGAACACGTCGACGCACTCGAAGCGCACCGCCGATCCGTCTTTCAGGCCCCAGTCGTAGATGAAGTAACCTGTCGCACGTCGAGCCCCACTCGCGCTGACGCAGATATCGATCGGTGTAATCTTGCTTTCTCCCGACGCGGCAGCGACCTTCGAAAAAAAGGCCTCAGGATGCATCCAGCCGAGAAATGGCGAGAAAATCTGCGCGTCCGGCGTAAATAGCGCGCAGATGGCACCGACATCGCCTCGCTCCAGTTCCCGAAGGTACGCGCGAACCTGTTCCGTATATAGTGATCCCGACGTTGAGTCCAAAATTATCCTCCGATCATTCGTTGACAACCCCGTTCATTCGCAAGAACAGGGCATCCGGTAGACGCACGATAGCGACGCACCGATGACCGAACAATCGAAAAATGTGCAATCCGGGTATGCAGCGCATGCATATCCGCTGGCTGACCTGACGCGGCCCCTCCCACCGTTGGCAGCGATTCAGTCATTCGTCGCCGCGGCGCAGCTTGGCAGCGTCAGCAAGGCGGCGGCTCATCTATGCCGTACGCAAGGCGCGGTGAGCCGCCAGATACAGCAGTTGGAAACGCATTATCGATGCGCGCTCTTTGTGCGCCACGTATCGGGTCTGACGTTGACAGCAGAAGGAAATGGACTGCTGACGGTCGCGGTCAACGTGCTTACGCAATTGGTTCAGCACGCAGACTTCCATGCGCGGACGACCTCGGTTCTCACCTTGAAGTTGCCGTCCACGTTCGCCATTCGCTGGTTGCTCCCGCGGCTGCCGGACATTCATCGCGCCATGAGCGGGACGGAGCTTCGTATTTCGACATCCGCGGACGATACGCCGGATTTCACTACGTCCGACGTCGATGCCGTCATTGTGCGAGGCACAGAACAGTGGACCGGTATGGAAGCGGTACCGCTGTTTTCCGAGACGCTCACGCCGATGTGCGCGCCCGCATTGGCAACATCACTGCGATCCGTTGCCGACCTTGCGCATGTCGATTTGCTCCATCCCGGGCCCAGCCACGCGGAGTGGAGATGCTGGCTCGATCATGTTGGGGCGCTCCAGATCGATGCGGAACGTGGACTTGTATTCGATACCCTCGAATTGACGCTCGCGGCATCGATGGATGGACACGGAATTGCAATCGGCGACCCACGAATGGCACGAGACCGGCTCCGTGCCGGATCGCTGGTGACGCCGTTTGAGGACGTGGTTCAGGACGGCCTTTCCTACTTCCTCGTATATCCGTCCCAACGTGCGGCACAACCGAAAATTCGAGCCCTCGCCGACATCTTGCTGCGGCTTGCGCGAGAAGACTGATCGATAGGCGAGAGTCCGATACCCGGGCAGGGCCGACAGTCGGATGTTGCAGCCGAAGTACAGGCGAATGACAGGATCGGGTCATGATCGGCAAGCTACCCCACCTGCTCCTTTCCCGTCGCGCCAGTTTGGTCAACGCTTGTGGACAACCGAATCGAGCACGAAGCTGGTCGTCATGTTCTGCACACCGTCCATCGCACTGATCGTCGCCCAGATGTCGCTGATGCGCTCGTGTGTGGCGGCCTCTATCTGTACGAGCAAATCGACCTCGCCGCTGAGCACCGCGCAATCGCGCACCTCGGCGATCCGCTCGAGTGCGGCAAGCACGTCCGCACCGCGCATCCGGTCCTTGCGGTAAACCAGCATCACGGCGCGCACCGGCACGACCTCATCGGGCAATGCGAGCCGCACCGTATAGCCTGCAATGATGTTCAGTGCTTCGAGCCGGTCGATCCGGTTCCGGACCGCTTGCCTGGACAAACCGATCCTGTCGGCCAGCACCGCGAGCGGAATCCGCGCATCGGCACACAACGCGTCGATTATCTTCTGGTCCAGGCCGTCGATCTTCATTCGCCGAGCCCGGTGTGCCGGGCACCGCGTGCATCGACCGCGTCGCGCAATGCCGCGATGTGGCCGGGGCCGATTCCGCAGCATCCGCCGACGATCCGCGCGCCCAGCGCAAGCCACTGCTCCGCCCATCTTGCATAGCCGGGCGGATCGATGTCGCCGCGCAAACCGTGGAGTTCCTCGTTCGCACGCGCATCGGCGCGCTGAGGCGGAAACGCGTTCGCATAGGCGCCGATCACGAGCGACGTTCCCGTTCGCGCAAGCCCGCGCTGCACCGTCTCGATCGCCGCACCCATCGCCTCCGGCTGGCTGCAATTGAACAGCAGCGCGGTCGCGCGCGCGGACACGGCGGCGTCGATCGCTTCGCCGAGCGTCTGCCCCGATCGCAATACCGGCGTGGCGTCTGCTTCGACGTCATCGCGCAGCGTGAACGAGACCCAAAGCGGTTTCGGATTCTCACCCAGCGCTCGCCGGACCGCGCCGATCTCGTCGGTCAGGCTCTGCGTCTCGGCCAGCCACAGGTCGACGTAGGGATCGAGCCCATCGACGAGCGTCGCCAAGATGGCATCGGCGCGCGCCGCGTCGAACAGGTCGGGACGGTAGGAACCGCCAGTCGGCGGAAGCGATCCTGCGACGCGCACGGGCCGCCCTGCGCGGTCCGCCGCTTGCCGCGCGAGTTGCCCGGCAAGGGCCGCGAGCGCGACTCCGTCGCGACGGAACCGCTCCTCGCCGATATGGAACGGCACGACCGCATAGCTGTTTGCGGTGATCACGTCGGCACCCGCCGCGACGAATGCGTCGTGCGCAAGGCCGACGTAATGCGGCGCTTCCATCAGCGCGAGTGCCGACCACTCCGGCTGCCTGAACGGCGCCCCCATCCGCGCCAGTTCGCGCCCCATGCCGCCGTCGAGTACTGTGATGTCATGCATAGTCCGTGCTCCGTCGTTGCAATCCGCGCATCTCGTGCCCGAATCGATTCAAAGGTCGGCGCGACGCACACGAGACGTCGATCGAGCGTGCGCACCGGTCCGTGTCAGATCTGCTCCAATGCTTGCGCGATATCGCTTTTCAGGTCGTCGATGTGCTCGATGCCGACCGAATAGCGGATGAAATTGAGCGGAATGTCGGCAGCGCGCATTTGCTCCGCCGACATCGTGCCCGCCCACATGGATGCCGTATGGATCGCGAGCGAATCGACGCCGCCGAGATTGCCTGCATTCAGCGGCAAGCGCAGCGCCTCGACAAAGCGCTGCGCTTCGCCGTAGCCTCCCCGCACGCCGAACGCCACCACACCGCCGAAGCCGCGCATCTGCCGGCATGCGAGTCCGTGCTGCGGATGGCTGCGCAGGCCCGGATAAAACACGCGTTCGATCTTCGCGTGCGCTTCGAGGAATTCGGCGAGCGCCTGAGCGTTCGCGTTGATCCGCTCGACGCGCATCGGCAGCGTGCGCAGCCCGCGCAGCAGCAGCCACGCGTCCATCGGAGACAGCACCGAGCCGAGCGTGATGTGCGTATGCCAGATCTGCTCTGCGAGCACGCGGCTCGTACAGATCACGCCGCCGGTCAGGTCGTGATGACCGCCCAGATACTTGGTCGCGCTGTGCACGACGATGTCGACACCGAGCCGGTGCGGCTGCTGATTGACCGGCGACGCGAACGTGTTGTCCGCGAGCGTCAGGATGCCGCGCGCCCTTGCGATTTCAGTCACCGCGGCGATGTCGGTCACGAGCAGCAGCGGATTGACCGGCGACTCGAGCACGATCAGCCGCGTATTCGGCCGGATCGCACGATCGAACGCGACCACGTCGGTCTGGTCGACGAACGTCACCTCGACACCGAACCGGCGCAGCATGTCGTCGAGCATTTTCGTGGTGCTCATGTAATGACGCGTCTGTCCGACGACGTGATCGCCGACCTTCACGACACTGAGGATCGCGGTCGCGATCGCGCCCATTCCGGATGCGGTGACGAGCGCGGTCTCGGTGCCCTCGAGCTCCGCCATGACCGCCTTTACGCGCTCGTGAACGGGATTGCCGTAGCGGGTGTAGTTGCGCGGATGCTGCGGCACGCTCGACATCTCCGCGAATTCCTCGCTGCCGGCTGCCTTGAACACCGCCGAATAGTGGATCGCCGGCGCGACCGACTTCTCGTCGGTCACGTCGCGGTCCGCAGCCAGCGCCAGCGTTTCAAGCTTGTATCCCATGTCGTCCTCGGATCGTTGGTTGTGTCGCGTTCATTCGGCGCCGGTCAAGCACGCGCGCTGCCCAGATGGCGATTCAGCAGGCCTTCGATGCGTTTGAGCACGGTCGAAAGCACCGCCGTGATGCCGACGTACACGATGCCGGCCAGCATCAGCGCATCGGTCGTATAGGTTTCGATCGCGATGCGGCGTGCGACACCGGTCAGGTCGAGCACGGTGATCGTGCTGGCAAGCGCGGTCGACTTCAGCTGCAGCACGATCTCGTTGCCGAGCGTCGGCGCGACGATGCCGATCGCGCGCGGCACGATCACGAACCAGGTGAGCATGAAGCGGCTCATCCCGAACGCGAGCGCGGCTTCCTTCTCGCCGGCGGGGACGCCGGCGATCCCGCCCCGGATGTCTTCCGCCATGTACGCCGCGAGATTGAGCGTCAGCGCGCACAACGCACACGAGAACGATCCGCCGACCAGCAGCCACAGAGGCGACGCACGCACGATGGAGAACTGCGCGAGCCCGTAATACAGCACGAAAATCTGCACCAGCAGCGGCGTGCCGCGAAACACCGACATGAACAGGCGGCTCGGTGTCGACAGCCACCGGCACGCCGACGTGCGCGCGACCGCCAGCGGCACCGCGAGCGCGAATGCAAGCGTGCAGGACAGCACCAGCAGCTCGAGCGTGATCCATATGCCGCGCGCGACGTCCGGGCCGGACTGCACGATGAGGGAAAGAAAGTCGTTCATCACGTGGCCCCCGTCAGGTGCGTTTTGCGTAACCGCGGCCCGCGATGCGCTCGAGCCACGCGAACACGGGGTTGGATACGGCGAGAAAGCCGAAATAGACGATGCCGACCGTCATGTAGAAGACGAATGGCTGCTTGGTGAACTGCGCGGCGATGTTGGCCTTGCGCAGCATGTCCTCGAGCCCGACGATCGACACCAGCGACGTGTCCTTCAGCAAGTTCTGCCACATGTTGTTCAGGCTCGGCAGGCAGATGCGCCACGCCTGCGGCAGGCGCACATGCCACAGTGTCTGCAGGCGTGTCATCCCGTACGCGCGCGCGGCCTCGATCTGTCCGGCCGGCACCGCGATGAACGCGCCGCGGAACATCTCCGACGAGTAGGCGCCGAACACCACGGCGAGCGCGATCACGCCGGCCGAGAACGGGCTGATGACGATGGCGCCATCGAATTGCGCGTTGAGCAGATGCGACAGCCCGAAGTAGCAGATCAACAGGATCAGGAACTCGGGAATGCCGCGCAGGAAATTGGTCAGCGCATAGGTCGCATGTCTGAGCCACCCCAGGCTCGACAGCTTTGCCGATGCGCCGGCGATGCCGAGCAACATGCCGACGCACAGCGCGGCGACCGCGAGCTCCAGCGTGACGAGCGCGCCAGCCGCGATCTGCGCGCCGTAGTTCACCAAGATGTCCATCGTAATATCGCTCCTTGTGAGCCCGATTCGCGCCGGCCGCCATACGGCGACCGCGCGGTCCCGATACGCGGTTATTGCGGCGCGATGCTGAACGGGAAATAGCGCTTGTTGGCTGCGGCGAACGTGCCATCCGCCTGCACCTGCGCGATGCCCTTGTCGAACAGCGCCTTCAGCGGCGCGTCGCCCTTGCGTACCGCGATCGCCGTACCGTCGCCGAAGATCTCCGCATCGGCGATCGGCTTGCCGACGAAGTCGAAGCCTTCCTTCCTGCCGGCCTTCGTCAGCCAGTCGTACGCGACCGTGTTGTCGGCGAACACCGCATCGACGCGCCCTGCCTCGAGATCGAGCCAGGCCTCGTCGAGTGTCTGATAGACCTTCACGTTGATCCCCGACTTGCTCGCCGGCAGGCGGCGGCGCAGATAGGATTCGTGCGTCGAGGCCGTCTGAACGCCGATCGTCTTGCCACGCAGCGTGGCGGCGTTGTCCGTGATGCCCGAGCCCTGCTTCGCGACGAGCTGCACGGGCGCCGTCGTGAAAATGCGCGAGAAGTCCACCGATTGCTCGCGCTCCGGCGTCTTCGACATCTGCGCGAGCACCGCATCGATCTGCTTCGCCTTGAGCGCCGGAATCAGCGCGTCGAAATCCATCGTCACCCACTGGCACTTGACCTTCATCGTGTCGCACATCTTCTTGCCGACGTCGATCTCCATGCCCTGCAGCTTGCCGGATGCATCCTTGTATTCGAACGGCGCGTAATCGGCGAGCGTGCCGATCCGCACAACCTGCTCGGCGTGCGCGACCGATCCGAGCAATGCCGCGCCCACGCACAGCGACTGAAGCAGCTTCTTCATGGTTTCCTCTCCGGTTGACAATGAATCCGCATCAGATGATGCTGGACAGAAACTTCTGGAAACGCGGCGACTTCTGGCTCGCGAACACCTCATCGGGACTGCCGTCTTCCTCGATTCTTCCCTGATGGACGAACACGACCCGGTTCGCGACTTCGCGTGCAAACCCCATCTCGTGCGTGACGACGAGCATCGTGCGTCCCTCGTCGGCCAGCGAGCGCATCACTTTCAACACTTCACCGACGAGCTCGGGATCGAGCGCCGACGTCGGCTCGTCGAACAGCATCACGTCGGGGTCGGTCGCGAGTGCACGTGCAATCGCGACGCGCTGCTGCTGGCCGCCCGACAGCTGGTTCGGATAGTGTTCGCACTTGCCGGCGAGCCCGACCCGTTCGAGCATCGCGATCGCCTTGTCGCGGGCGTCGCGCTTCGGCACGCCGAGCACGCGCACCGGCACGAACATCACGTTCTGCAGCACGGTCATGTGCGCCCAGAGATTGAACTGCTGGAACACCATCGCGAGCTTGCGGCGCACGCGCATCACCTGCTGCGCATCGGCCGCGACGAGCGCGCCGTCGCGTCCCGCCGGCTTCAGCGCGAGCGTTTCGCCGTTCACGCAGATCCGGCCGCGGTCGGGCATTTCCAGCAGGTTGATGCATCTGAGGAACGTACTCTTGCCTGACCCGCTGCTGCCGAGGATCGACACGACCTCGTGATTCCTCGCGGTCAGCGAGATGCCCTTCAGCACCTCGACACCGCCGAACGACTTGTGAATATCCTCGACCACCAGCGCGTCCGCCGCCGGTTTGCATGCAGGAATTGCTGCTGGCATCCTCGACTCCTTCTTCGATACGTTGCTCACCACACCGCTCCGGTTCGCGCCGCGCCGGCCCGCCAGGCGCCGGCGCTTGCGCATCAGCTCGACAGCCGCCGGTTGCGCCTGAAGCAGACCACCTTCGGCTGCGTCATTTCCGTCATCGCAAACCGAACGCCTTCGCGGCCCAGCGACCCATGCTTGAATCCGCCGAACGGCATGCCGTCGAAGCGGTAATCGGACGAATCGTTGATCATCACGCCGCCCGCCTGCAGTCGCTCGGCCGCGCCGAGCGCCACCTCCAGCCGGCTGGTGAACACGCCTGCATGCAGGCAGCTCTCCGACGCGTTGGCCGCATCGAGCGCCTGCTGCAGGTCGGTGAATTTCTCGATCGTCACGACCGGCGCGAACACCTCGTCGGTCCATACGCGCGCGTCGTGCGGCACATCCGCGAGCACCGTCGGTTCATACAGCGCCCCGCGTCGGCGATGACCGCTCAGCACCGTCGCACCGCACGAGACCGCTTCGTCGACCCAGCGTTCGACGCGGATCGCCTGTTCCTCGCCGATCATCGGCCCCATGTCGGTCGCATCGTCCAGTGGGTCGCCGACGACCATCCTGCCGGTCAGCTCGACGAAATACCGGACGAACGGCTCGTAGGCGGCCTCGGCGACGAAGATCCGCTGTGTGCCGATGCAGTTCTGTCCCGCCGCCCAGAACGCGCCCGACACGCAGGATTCGGCGGCATCCTTCAGGTCGCAGTCGGCCATGACGATCACCGGCGCATTTCCGCCCAGGTCCATCGCGATCTTCTTGAGTCCCGCATCGCGCGTGATGGCTTCGCCGGTCTGCGGGCCGCCGGTAAAGGTCACCATCCGGATCCGCCGGTCGCGCACCAGGGCCGACGCGATATCCGCGCCGCCGTGCACGATCTGCAGCGTGTCGCGCGGCGCCCCGGCTTCCCACAGAACCTCGACGAGGGCCTGCGCCGACAGCGGCGCGAGCAACGAGGGCTTCAGGATGACCGCATTGCCGGTCGCGAGCGCCGGCCCGAGCTTGTGTGCAACGAGGTTCAGCGGATCGTTGAAGGGCGTGATCGCGAGAATCACGCCCAGCGGCTCCAGCGTGTAGTAGCCGCTGCGATCCTCGGAGCCGGGATACCCGTCGAACGGGATCGTCTCGCCGGCCAGTCGCTTCGCTTCCTCGCCCGACAGGCGCAGCGTGTTCACGCAGCGCGCGACTTCCTTGCGGGCCTGCCGCAGCGGCTTGCCCGCTTCGAGCGCGATCGTGCGTGCGAATGTCTCCGCTTGTGCTTCCACGCTCGCGGCCGCGCGAAACAGGATGTCGGCCCGCCGGCTGCGTGGCAGGGTTGCGGCCGCGCGCGCGCCGTCGAGCGCGCGCTCGACGAGGACCGGCGCCGCATCTGCAGGCGACAGGCGAACCTGGCCGACGATCGAGCCGTCATAGGGCGACCGAACATCGGCCACGCCGGCTCCCGTGCAGTCGGTCATCACCGCATCGCGCGCGCTCATGCCGCCACCTCGTGCGAGGTTGCGCCGATTCTGTCCGCGAGTTCGATCAGGTCGGAGAGAATCGCGAACGCCGTTTCCTCACGGCCGGCACCCGGCCCGCTGATCGTCACGCCGCCGAGCACGTCGGTGTCGAACGTGATCGCGTTCGTCACGCCGCTCGCGGCAAGCAGCGGATGGCCGGCCGGGAGCTTGCGCGGTTCGACGCTCGCGGTCACGGTGCCGTCCGGATGACGGACGGCAGAACCGATCAACCGCCACGACATGCGCTCCGCCGCCGCCGCGCGCACGTCGTGCTCGGTCAATTCCACGATGCCGCGGCACGTCACGTCGCCACGCTTGAGGCCGGCATTCCACAGCGCGTTCGCCAGAATGACGACTTTCAGCTGTACGTCCGAACCGTTGACGTCGGCCGCCGGATTCGCCTCCGCATAGCCGCGCTGCTGCGCATCCCGGATCGCCGCATCGAAGCTCGCGCCGGCCTCGACCTCACCGAGGACGTAATTCGACGTGCCGTTCAGGATGCCGGCGAAGCTGTTGATGTCGCAGCCGCGCAGCGAGGTCGCGAGCTGCCGCAGCACCGGCGTGCCGCTCATCACCGTGCCTTCGTACATCACACAGGCACCCGATTGCGCGGCGATCCGCGCCAGTGCCGGCTGCGCGAGCGCGATCGGCCCCTTGTTGGTCGTGATCACGTGCTTGCCGCATTCGAGCGCGGTACGGCAATGCGACAGCGCAGGCTCGCCGGTGTTCGGATCAGTGAAGGTCGCCTCGACGACGACATCCACGTGGTCCGATGCGATGGCCTTCAGCACCGCACCGAGGCCGACGTCCGGCGACACCAGCGTGCCCGGATCGCGGCGCAGCGCTTCCGCATCGACGCCCCGCCGCGCGGTTTCGTCGAGGACGTCCAGCGCGATACCGCGAGGATTCGTCGCGATCCCGAGCCGCAGGTCGGCGACCATCGTCACCGATACGTCGAGTCCCGCCGCCCCCAGCATTGCACGCTTCTTTTTGAGCAGTTCGACCAGTCCCTGATTGACTCCGCCGAAACCGACCAGTGCCAGTTTGAGTTCCATCTCGATCATCTCCTGTTCATTGACCACGTGATACAGGTTAGTCATGCGAATCGATTTTCAAATTAGTCGTTTCGCCCGAATCAGGTAGTCATCCGTTGCGGTTTGTCATGCGGAACGGGCGGATCGCCCGTTGCCGCGCGAAGCAATTGCGTCAGGTGGCCGGCGGTTCGTCGTCCTTGTCGACCGGCACGAACAGCCCGACCTTGACCGCGCTCAGCACGACATTCGTGTTGATCCGGCGGATCATCGGGTTGCTCTGCATGATCCGCGCGGACAGCCGGTCGTACGCCTCGACGTCGCGTGCGGTGATGATCGCGATCAGGTCGACGGAGCCGGTCACGTAGTAGATCTGCTGGATTTCGTCGTGCGCCTTCGACCACTCGCGGAACCTGGCGACCGTCTCGTAGTTTTCGCGTTCGATCTCGATTGCCGCAATGAACGTCATCGGCCTGCCGACCGCCGCGCGATCGACCACCGCGATTTCCGCCGAAATGATCTTTTCGGTGCGCATGCGTTTCAGCCGCTTCTGCACGGCCGAGGTGGACAGACCGATCCGTTCGGCAATGGCGTCCGCCGTCGCGGTGCAATCGCGCTGGACGATATTCAGGATCTTGCGGTCGAAGGAGTCGAGTGCGTCGGTCATGGCGTGGCCTGCCGGAGAACGGATACTTGCGTCAAAGATAAAAAGGACGGGCCGATCTGAGCCCGACCAGATGCCGGACACGGTCGAACGCGGTAACGAGCGATTCGCGCCACTGCGCGGCTGGCCCGCGGATGCATACGGGTTCGAAATGGATCGTGTCCACACCTGCAGGAATACGGAACGGGCGCTCGATGCCATCGTCCGATTCGGTCACGAGTGCGGTGCCGTCGACTTCTGTCAGGCTCATCAGCAGATGGGCGGGCGCAGTGGCGCCAAGCAGGTTGCGCAGAGGCGACTCGTCCGCGGACAACTGCTCGAGCAGCGGCAGCTCGTACGCGCCGGGCCACCAGGTATCGTGCTCGTCAAGCCACGGGCCGACGCCCGGCATGCCGACCATCTCGAGGATCCGGTTCGCACCGAGATGCGCATAGGCTCGACACCGGCCCGCCCCGTCGGTCGAAGCGCGTGCCAGCCAGCCGCCGGCGCTCGGGACAGGATCCGTCAACGCGACGTTCGCAGGCTTCAGTCTGCCGAGCATTTCAGCCGCGCTTGCAGCGGATCGGTGCCCTTCGCAGGATCTCTGTGCGTGATCCGTGACGATACGACACACCCACTTGGGACCATCCTGCAAGGCGGCGGGAACGTCGCCGGACCGGACTTGGGCGGTTCGCCTGCGGGCGTGTTCGACGATGACGATTGGCGTGTCCGGCATACAACTCTCTCGTGCTTGCGGGGCCGCGTCGCAGCAATGCTGGCGCGCGTCATGGATTGGCCGACAGTGTTGGGGCTGGAGAAATCATATCGCCTCGGTGCGACCAAAAAAATCTCAACCGCGTCGAACATCGACGCAAAACGTCGAAAAGCACGGCTTTCCTGACGTTTTACATCCCACCCAAACACCGGCCAGCCTGGCATCCGTCGCGAACGCCAAACCCGCAGGTCAATCCGATGCACCGAACAATCGAATCACGACACCACGCAGCCATCGATTGCCCGCCTCATGGTGATATCGCGCATGCCAATGCTGCCGTACCGCAAACCCGTCGACCGGGATCGGGCATGCATGAACCGCCAGATCGCTCGCCTGAGCCAGTGTCTGGCCGATATGACGGGGTAGCGTCGTAATCAGGTCGGTCGTCTGGACGATCGCCCCCAGGCCCAGAAAACCCGGCAGCTCCAGCACGACGTCGCGCTCGATGCGCGCCTGCCGCAGCGCCTGCTCGAGGAGTTGCGCGCCGGTTCCCGCCGTAATGGCGACATGTCCTTCGGAACGATACTGCTTTGCCCCGAGACGACCGCGAATCCTCGGGTGATGCCGGTTCGCCAGGCATACCCAGTCCTGGTCGTACAGCTTCTGCTGATAAATGCCGCCGCCTAGCCACGGCACATAGCCGATTGCGAGGTCGGCTTCGCCGGATTCGAGCGCGCGCTCCGTATTGCCGTCGATCCGTGCGGCTTCCAGCCGGACGCCGGGCGCCTGCGCCCGGACATGGGCCAGCAGCCGCGGAAGCAGCGTGACGTGGCTCGCGTCGGTCATGCAGATGCGAAACCGTCGCTGGGCCGTCGCGGGATCGAACGCGATCTCCCACGCAGTGAAGCGCCGCAGGGATTCGAGAATTTCCCGGCATGGCCCGATCAGCGCGTCGGCTTGCGGTGTCGGCGCCATGCCGCCGGGCGTCCGGATGAAAAGCGGATCGTGCAGGTGTTCCCGCAAGTGCCCGAGCCAGATGCTGACCGTCGGCTGACTCTGGCCCAGTTGCTCGGCTACGCGCGTGACGCTGCGCACGTCGTACAGGAGATCGAAAAGCTGAAGCAGCTTCAGGTCGGGCAGGTCGGCGGGCATCGCGGCGTTATTGTCCATGGCAATGACGCCATTGTATCCATTGCATTGGCGGCATGAGCGGCGACGCCTATCGTGATGCCATACGTCAGCTTTGCATGGGACCAGAGTAAGGCGCCAAAGCGCCAACTCTCGTCGACAAAGGAGAAACCATTGAAAATAGCAATTCTGGGCGCCGGCGCACTGGGCTGCGCGATCGGCGCCACCCTCACCCAAGGCGGCCATGAGACCTGGCTGATCGACCGCTCGCCTGCACACGTCGATGCGATGAGCCGCGACGGCCTGCGCGTCGACGATGCCGGCGGCACCCGCCACGTGCGCGTCCACGCGACGACCCGGGCTGCCGATGTCGGCGTGGCCGACCTGGTGGTGGTGCTGGTCAAGTCGTTCCACACCGATGCGGCCATCCGCGGCGCCCAATCGCTGGTGGGGCCGGATACCGCCGTGCTGTCGCTGCAGAACGGCCTCGGACACGAGGACATCCTGATCGACGTCGTCGGCCGCGAGCGCGTCCTCGCGGGCAAGACCTACGTCGGCGGCGTGCTGCGCGGCGCGGGTCATATCGAATCCGGCGTGATCGGCAAATACACCTATATCGGCGAACTCGACGGCCGCATCACACCGCGTGTCGAGGCGATCGCCGCGGCGTTCAATGCCGCCGGCCTCGCCACGACGATCAGCGACAACATCGTCGGCACGATGTGGGACAAGCTGCTGGTGAACGTCGCGACGGGTGCGCTGACGGGCCTGACCGGCCTCACCTACGGGCAGCTTTACGACGAGCCGCAGCTGAAGGCGACGTCTCTCGCGGCCGTGGCCGAGGCGATCGCGGCGGCGCAGGCTGCGGGCGTGAAGCTGTCGATGACCGACCCCGAACAGGCATGGACGCTGGCCGCCGAGGGGCTGCCCGCGACCTTCAAGACGTCGATGCTGCAAAGCCTGGAGAAGGGTTCGATCACCGAGATCGACTTCATCAACGGCTCGGTCGTGCGCTGGGGCCAGCGCTACGGCGTGCCGACGCCGGTGAATGCAACGCTCGTCGCCTGCATCAAGGGGCTGGAACGCGCGATGGCCGACCGCCAACGGCAGGAGGCGGCCGCATGAATGCCACGAAAGCCTATCTCGAACACGTTGCGATCTGGGTGAAGGACATCCGCTGGCACATCCGTTTCTTCGAGGACGTGCTCGGCATGACCCTGCGCGAAGTGGACGGCACCCTCGACGCGCCGCGGCAGTACTGGACGCTCGGCGGCCTGCAGTTCATCCACGCGCCGGAATACGAAGGCCCGGAAGGCCGGCTCGCGCATCTCGGCGTGATGTGCGAAGACCTGGAGGCCGCGCTGGCCGCGGCCCAACGATTCGGCGTGACGGAGATGCCGCAGGGGCGCAACTGGCTTCGCCTGCCCGACGGGCTCGCCGTCGAACTGATCCAGGCCAGACCGGCTTCCTGCGTTGCACAGGCGCTGGCAATCAACCCGCGCGCGGAGGCGTGACCATGACGATCGTCGAAAAATACTGGGACGACGCCCGCGAGGGTGACACGTGCACGAGCCCGAACTACATCGTGACCAAGGAGCGCATTCTCGCGTACGCCGACCTCACCGGCGACCATACGCCCGTCCACGTGGACGAGGAATACGCGAACGCGAGCCATTTCGGGCGCCTCGTCGCGCACGGGCTGTTCGGCCTGTCCATTGCCGACGGCCTGAAGACGCAGAGCGACTATCGCTTTCTGCCGGGCATGTCGCTCGGCTGGACGTGGGATTTCCTGCTGCCGATCAAGGTCGGCGACGTGCTGCACGTGAAGTTCCGCGTCGGCTCGATGCGGGCCAGCAAGAGCCGCCCGGACTGGGGCATCGTCGTGCTGCCGTCGGAGCTGATCAATCAGGACGGTCAGGTCGTTCAACGCGGCGAGCATCGCCTGATGGTGCCGCGCCGCCCGGAGGCACTGTAATGCAGGCTCGCCCACTCGAAGGCATTCGCGTCGTCGACTACAGCCACTTTCTTGCCGGGCCGTATGTCGGGCGCTGTCTCGCGGCGCTCGGCGCCGAAGTCATCAAGGTCGAACGGCCCGGGTCGGGTGACGCCGGACGGCAGCACGCGACCGTGCTCGACGACCAGCAAAGCGGCTACTTCCTGCAGCTCAACATGGGCAAGCGCGGCGTGAGCGTCAACATGAAGGACGCGCGCGGCAAGGCGTTCATGCAGCGACTGTGCGACTCGGCCGACGTGTTCATCGAGAACTATCGGCCGGGCGCGCTGGACAAGCTCGGGCTCGGTTATGCCGAATTGTCGGCGCGCAATCCGGGCCTCGTCTACTGCTCGATTTCGGCGTACGGGCATACCGGCCCCGACGCGCATCGCGCGGGCTTCGGGCTGATCGCGGAAGCCAAGAGCGGGATCATGCAGATGGTCGGCACGCCGGGCGAGCGGCCGCCGCTGCTGCGCATCTCGCTCGGCGACATGTACACCGGCATCCATGCGGTCGCGGCCATCAATGCCGCGCTGCTGGGGCGCGTGAAGAGCGGCCGCGGGCAACACGTCGACATGGCGCTGTACGACACGCTGGTATCGATGCACGAATATGCGGTGCAGTGCTACACGCTGCAGGGCGTGCTGCCCGAGCAGACCGGGCATGACATGCCGACCTCGACGCTCTACGGCGTGTTTCGCGCCGCGGACGGCGATCTCGTGATCGCCGCGCAAGTCGACGACGCGTGGAAGCGCTTCGCCGAGCTGATCGCGACGCACGGCGGCCCGGCGGGCTTCGGCGCCGACACGCGGTTTCACGACAGCACCGGGCGCAACGCGCACCGCGCGGAGATTCTGTCGGTGGTCGAGCCGTGGGTGGCCGCGCGCTCCGTCGCGTCGGTACTGGATCTGCTGGACGGCATCGACGTTCCGTGCGCGAAGGTGCAGCGCATCGACGAGGTGTTGAACGATCCGCAGATCCAGGCCAGAGGCATGGTCGTCGAGCAACAGCATCCGCGCTACGGGACGCTGCGCCTGCCCAACCTGCCGTTCCGGTTTTCCGATTGCGACACGACGATTCGCGACGTCGCGCCCGATCTCGGGCAGCACAACGCGGAGATCGCGCGTTCCCTCGGGTTCGATCCGGCCGAAATCGACGCGATGCAGGCCGACGGCGTCCTCTACTCAAAAGCGAGCCAATGATGACCGACCAATACGCGGTGATCGGCAATCCGATCGGACACACGAAATCCCCGTTGATTCACGGCCTCTTCGCGCAGGAGACGCGGCAGGACCTCAGCTACACGGCGATCGAAGGGCCGATCGAACCGGCAGGCGCCTTCGCTGACGCGGTTCGCGCGTTTTTCGAGGGCGGCGGCAAGGGCATCAACGTCACCGCGCCGTTCAAGCTCGACGCGTTCGCGATGTCGGACGAACGCAGCGAGCGTGCGCAGCTCGCGGGCGCGGCCAACGCGCTCAAGTTCGACGGCGGCCGCATCCTGGCGGACAACTTCGACGGCATCGGGCTGGTGCGCGATATCGAAACGAACCTCAATCTGCCGATGGCCGGCAAGCGTGTCCTGGTGCTCGGTGCCGGCGGCGCGGCACGCGGCGCGCTGCTGCCGTTCCTCGAAGCCGGCCCGGCGGAACTCGTCATCGCGAATCGCGACGTCGACAAGGCGCGCGCACTGGCCGCGCAGGTTGCCGGACGCGGCCCGCTCGTTGCCAGCGGTTACGCGGACCTCGCGCGCATGGGGCGTTTCGACCTGGTCGTCAATGCCACGTCGGCGAGCCTGACCGGCGACCTGCCGCCGGTTCCGCCGAGCGTGTTCAGTCCGGCCGGCACGGCCTACGAACTCGCATACGGCAAGCGTCTGACGCCGTTTCTCCGGCTCGCGAAAAACGCAGGCGTACACGGGATCGCGGATGGCGTCGGCATGCTGGTCGAGCAGGCGGCCGAAGCGTTCGCGTGGTGGCGCGGCGTACGCCCCCAAACCAGCGCGGTGATCGATCGCCTGGCCGTGCCCTTTGATTGAACACGCAACGGAGATTCGCATGAAGAAGATCCTGATGCTGCACGGCATCAATCACAACATGTTCGGCAAGCGCGATCCGGCGCAGTACGGGACGATCACGCTCGCGCAGATCGATGCGCGGCTGCAAGGGCTGGCGACGGAACTGGGTGTGCAGGTGGAATCGTTCCAGACGAACCACGAAGGCGCGATGTGCGAGCGCATTCATCGCGCTTTCGAGGAACGTCAGGACGCGGTGCTGATCAACGCGGGCGCATGGACGCACTACAGCTACGGCATTCGCGATGCCCTTGCGATCCTCACGTGCCCGATCATCGAACTGCACATGTCCAACATTCATGCACGCGAGCCGTTCCGGCATCACTCCGTCCTGGCCGAGATCGTCAGCGGGCAGATTTGCGGTTTCGGTGTCCAAAGTTATCTGCTGGCGCTGAGGGCCACGGTTTCGGCGCTCGGCGACGAATAAGCCGATTCCCGCATCGGCTGCCGATGCGGGACCGACGCGCATGCGCAGCCGTCGCCAGGGCGCGGCGTTGCGCACCGCGCGTGCTCGCCGCGCGCCGTATCGACGGGCCGCGGTCAGGTCGCACGACGGAGTCGACACATCGGGCAGTGACGACTCCCCGCATCACCCGCCTTGCCCGGCACGCATATCAATATCCGGAGACGACGATGACCACGACCTTGCGAGACGAGCCCAGGGGCAGGCACCAATCGAGAAAAGCCGCCATCAGCGGCTGGATCGGATCGGTGCTCGAATACTACGATTTCTTCATCTACGCCACGGCATCGGCGCTGATCTTCCCGCAGATATTCTTTCCGCACGGGAGCCCCACGACGGCCATCATCGCGTCGCTGGCCACTTACGGCGTCGGCTACGTGTCCCGCCCGATCGGCGCGTTCGTGCTGGGCCACCTCGGCGACACGCGCGGACGAAAAACCGTCCTGCTGTTCTGCATGTTCCTGATGGGCATCTCGACCGTCGGCGTCGGCCTCCTGCCGACCTATCAGCAAGCCGGGCTGATAGCGCCCGCACTGCTGGTGACGCTTCGCCTGCTGCAGGGTTTCGCCGTGGCCGGCGAGATCACCGGCGCGAGCTCGATGATCCTGGAACACGCGCCGTTCGGCCGGCGCGGCTACTTCGTCAGCTTCACGCTGCAGGGCGTGCAGGCCGGGCAAGTGCTGGCCGCCGCCGTGTTCCTGCCGCTCGCCTACTACATGCCGTCCGCGCAATTCGATAGCTGGGGCTGGCGCATTCCGTTCCTGCTGAGTGCGCTGGTCATCGTGGCTGGCCTGATCATTCGCCGCGAGGTCGACGAGTCGCCGGCCTTCGACGAAGCGGTACGCAACCGGTCGCAAGCCGGCTCGCCGGTGGCCGACGCTTTCAGGCACCACTTTCCCGACATGCTGCGCGTGGCCTGCATGTCGATGATGAACGTGATTCCGGTCGTCGCCACGATCTTCGGCGCGGCCTATGCGGTTCAGCCTGCATATGGAATCGGATTCCAGAAGGATGTCTATCTCTGGATCACGGTGATGGGCAATATCGTTGCGATGATCGTGATTCCGTTCGTCGGCAACCTGTCCGACCGCGTCGGCCGCCGGCCGCCGATCATCATCGGCTCGCTGGCCGCCGGGCTGCTCGCGTTCGCGTACCTGTATGCGATCAGCATCCGGAACGTGCCGCTCGCATTCGTGATGTCGATGCTGATGTGGGGCGTGGTGTACCAGGGCTACAACGCGGTATTCCCCGCCTTCTACCCGGAACTCTTTCCGACCCGCACGCGCGTCTCGGCGATGGCCATCGCGCAGAACCTCGGTACCGCGGCCACGGCGATGCTGCCCGCGCTGTTCACCGCGGTCGCGCCGCCCGGCGCCCATCACGTCTGGCTGATCGTCGGTGCGATCGCGTTCGGCATCACCGTGATCGCGTCGCTCGCGGCCTGGAGCGCACGCGAAACCAGTCGTGTCCATTTGAACGACCTGGGGCGAGCGAACGCGCAACCGGTCGCCAAGGCAGAATACGACCTGCTGCGCGCCGAGGCGCTGTCGCACGATCGCGTCGTGCGCGAACCCGTGCCCGGATCCGTCGGCAGCTAGCCGGCGTTCGGCGGGGCGTCGGGTTCGGCGCCCCTTCCGCCCGGCCATTTCAGCTCGCCGCGGCCGCGCTCGCCGGACGAGCAACCTTGCGTAACCGCAGCCCTTACTCGAAGCTCGATGCCCGATACCGTGTCGAAAACCGCCATGCCGGACTCCACGCGACCCGCTCGCCTGAACTTCGCGCTCATGTTGCCGCTTCTGCTGGCGGCCCAGCCGGTGGCGACCGACAGTTACCTGCCGGCGCTGCCCGAAATCGCCGCCACGCTGGGCTCCGCCAGTGTCAGCCTCACGGTTTTCGCGCTGATATTCGGTGTCGGGCAATTGCCGATGGGCAGCCTTTCCGACCGGTTCGGCCGCCGCCCCGTCCTGCTGACCGGCCTTGCGCTCTATGCGCTGTCCGCACTGGCCGCTGCGCTGGCCTCGACCGCGGCGATGCTGGTGGCCGCTCGCGCGATGCAGGGGCTGGCCATGGCCGCGATACTGGTATGCGCCCGTGCGACAGTGCGCGACCGGTATTCGGCGGGCGACGGCCCGTACGTAATGGCGCGCGGTTTCATGGGGATGGGGATGATGGCGTTCCTCGCCCCGATCCTCGGTGCGTATGTCGCACAGCAGGCCGGATGGCGATGGGTGCTCGCCGGGATGAGCGTGTATGCGCTCGGGTTGCTCGTCATGTGCTGGTACGGCTTCGAGGAAAGCTTCGCGCGAAGCGCGCCGAACCGGGACTCGAACCGGGAAGTGCGCGAGATACTCGGCAATGCCCCGTTCAGGGTATGGACGCTGCTGGCCGCGTCGACGTACACCGGCATGTTCTGCTTTCTGCTGCTGTCTCCGGCTATCTACATCGGGCAGCTCGGCATCTCGCCCCAGCGTTATGGCTGGATACCGGCGGGCGGTACGCTCGTCTATGTCCTGAGCACGTTTGGTTGCCGCGTGCTGCTGCGCCGTCAAAGCATGCTGCGAACGGTGCGGCAAGGCGCAACGCTGAGCCTCTGCGGCGCGGTGATCCAGGCATTGGGGTGCGCGCTGCTTCCCGGCAGCATCTGGCCGCTGCTCGTCGGGCATGGCGTGTATTGCCTCGGCCACGGAATCCATCAGCCGTGCGGGCAAGCAGGGGCGGTCAGCGGCCTGCCTCACCTTGCAGGCCGCGCCGTATCCTGGTCCGGCTTCATCATGATGTTCTTCGCGTTCAGCGTGGGACAGACGGCAGCGGGATTCGCCGATCCGCGTTACCAGTCGGGCGCGTGGCCGATGGTTGTGCCGATGCTCGTCGTCGGCGTGACGCTGGTAACGATTGCGTATGCGTGGCTGCCAAAAGTCATCCACGCGACCTTGGTCGCCAGGTAATCTCCTCGATTTCCACGATCCGGCGATCTGTCGCAGCGCAAGGATCACACGCGTCAAAGAGACCGGGCTCTCACCGGCCCGTTACGTGCCGGCTGCGCGGGTCGGGCGTGCGAAGGCACGGCTGGAGCGGGCCGACTGGCCGCTCGAACGGATAGCCGAACGATCGGGATCCACAAGCGTGGACGCGTTGCAGCGTGCGTTTGCAAAATGCGTCGGCGCATCGCCGCGGGACTATCGTGCGCGGTTCGGGCAACCACGGCGGGCAAACCCGAAGACATCGGTTTCAGGCAACGCAACGCGCATGGCGCCGGCAGAATCATGCACAATGCACCGCATCTGAGTGGCGGAGATTTGCCTGTGGGGATCAACTTCGATTTAACCGACTTGCAGGCATTTCGCGCCGTAGTGGAAACGGGGAGCTTCCGAAAGGCCGCCGACGCAGTCAACCTCTCCCAGCCGGCCTTGAGCCGTCGTATCGACAAGCTCGAGGAAGCGCTCGGCGTACGACTGTTCGAGCGCACCACGCGCAGCGTCTCGCTCACCACGGTAGGTCGCGTGTTCGCGCAGAGTGCCGAACAACTGCTCGACGATCTCGATGCCGCCCTGCTCGGCATCCGCGACGTTTCATCGAGCCGCCTCGGCCATGTGACGATCGCATGCGTGCCGTCGGTCGCCTACTACTTTCTTCCCGCCATCGTCGCGCGCTATCATCAGCGCTTTCCGCGCATCAGGGTGAAGCTGCTCGATGCAAGCGCCAACGAGGTGCTCGGGGCCGTCATCAGCGGCGAGGCGGATTTCGGCGTGAGCTTCATCGGCAGCCAGGAGGCTGAGATCGAGTTCAAGGTGCTGCTCCAGGAACGCTTCGTTGCCGCCTGCCGCCGCGACCACCCGCTCGCACGCAAGAAGCGCGTGACCTGGAACGAGCTTTACGAGCACGACTATGTGTCGGTCGACAAGACTTCCGGCAACCGTCTGCTGCTCGACCAGGCGCTGACCGCCGTCGCGCCGCGCGCGCCGAGCGTCTGCGAGACACGCCACGTGACGACCCTGCTCGGATTGATCGAAGCGGGGCTCGGCGTCGCCGCGGTCCCCTCGATGGCGATGCCTGGGCATGACCACCCGATTCTCACGAGCGTGCCGCTCGTCGAACCGGTCGTCAAACGACGCGTGGGAATCGTGAAGCGGCGCGGACGACCGCTTACGCCGGCCGCCGAGGCGTTTCATCGGATGGTCATCGAGGCGAAGCGTGGCGGGACCGCAAGCAGTGGCGCATCGGCGTAACGACGACAGAGAGACACGAAGGAAGACCGGACAGTGAGGTTGGCCAGGCCGCTTGGATCGCTTTACGTGCAGGTTCTGCTCGCGATGATGCTCGGCATGGGCATCGGTCACGCATGGCCCGCGGCGGGCGCGATGCTCAAGCCCCTCAGCGATGCGTTCGTCGGCCTGGTCAAGATGACCATCGCCCCGATCGTCTTTTGCACGATCGTCTCGGGCATCACGTCGCTGGCGAACGGGAAGGCGATCGGCCGCACGATCGTGCGGGCACTGGCGCTCTTCTATCTATTGACCGCCGCTGCGCTCGCGCTCGGACTCGTCACCGCATATGTGCTGCAGCCCGGCGCCGGCATGCACGTCGACGTCAGCCACCTGGATGCAGGCATCCTCGCTCCGTATGCGAAGCATGCGGAGCCGCGGGGCCTTGTGGAGTTCGGGCTGAGCGTGATTCCGGACACGATGCTCGGCGCGTTCGCCAAAGGCGAAGTGTTGCCGGTGCTGCTGCTGTCGCTGTTGTTCGGCTTCTCGCTGAATGCGCACCCGCGGGCCGGCCGGCCCGTTCTTGCGCTGATCGACGGTGTCGCCCAGGTCGTCTTTCGCGTGCTCGCGATGATCATGCGGCTCGCGCCGCTCGGCGCATTCGGCGCGATGGCGTTCACGGTGGGCCGTTTCGGCATCGGTTCGGTCGGCTCGCTCGCGAAGCTGATGGCGTCCTTCTACGTGGCCTGCGTGCTGTTCGTCGCGCTGGTGCTCGCACCGCTCGCGCGACTGCACGGTTTCGCGCTGTGGCGGCTCTTGCGCTACATGCGCGAAGAATTGCTCATCGTCCTCGCGACGTCGTCCACGGAGCCCGTTCTGCCGCGTCTGATCGTCAAGCTGGAGGCACTCGGCTGCGACAAGGGCATCGTGGGGCTCGTGCTGCCGGCGGGCTATTCCTTCAATCTGGACGGTACCGCGATCTATCTGACGCTCGCGGCATTGTTCATCGCCCAGGCGTGCGACGTGCCGCTCTCCGCGTCGCAGATCGCGGTGATGCTCGCCATCATGCTGCTCACGTCAAAGGGGGCGGCCGGTGTTTCCGGTAGCGGGCTGGTGGCGCTGGTCGCCACACTCGCCGTCATGCCCGACCTGCCCGTCGCCGGCGTCGCACTGCTGGTCGGCATCGATCGCTTCATGTCGGAGGCGCGCGCCCTGACAAGCGTGATCAGCAATGCCTGCGCGGTGATCTTCGTTTCGCTGTGGGAAGGTGCGTGCGATCGCATACGGCTTGCGCAGAGGCTCGCCATGGCCGGCCCGGCATCCCCGAACGGGGCCGATGAAGGCAGTACCGCAGGGGATGCCGGCGGCAACGGGAAGACTTTGTGACACAAGCCTTCCCGCGGGTCGGACTCAATGCGCGGGGACGGCATCCAGTCCGGTTGTTTTCACGTCGGCCTGCACGCCGGGCGACGCCAGATAATCGAGCAGCGCCTTCGCTTCCTTCGGATGCTGCGCGCCGACGGGGATGCCGGCAGCGAAGCGCGTGACGGACTGCAGCGATTCGGGAATCTTGCCGACGAAGGTCGCACCGTGGACGGGCAGCAGCTCGCTGACCTGCTGGAAGCCGATTTCGTAGTCGCCGTTCGCGACGACAGAAGCCACCGGAATCCGCGGGATCATCTTCGCCTTGGACTTCACCTGCTCCTCGATGCCGAGCTTCTTGAACAACTCGCGTTCGATATACACGCCGCTCGCGCTGTCCGAGTAGGCGATCGACTTCGCGTGCAGCAGCACCTGCTTGAGACCTTCAGTGGTGCTGATGTCGGGCTTTGCCGCGCCGTCGCGCACGACCATGCCGATGCGCGAATCGGCGAGCTCGACGCGGGATCCGGGGATGACCTTGCCTTGCTTGATCAGTTCGTCCAGCGCGTAGCCGACCATGATGACGGCGTCGGCGGGCTCGCCGCGCGCGAGCCGGTTCGGAATCGCTTCGGGCGACTTGCCCATCGACGGGCCAAGCGCGGTGTCGAGCGTATTGCCGGTCGTGGACGCGAACCGCGGGCCGAGCAGTTTATAGGCGGCCGTGAAGCCACCCGAGCTCATCACGTGGAGCTCGGCCGCCTGCACGTTGGCCGCAAACGCCGCGCTGGCGACGAGCGCGGTCGCGCAAAATTTCAGGAGCTGATTTCTCATGGTCGTGGTCGTGCGAATTCGTGTGTGGGGGTGAAGTTTCGGATGGGCTATCAATGCGCCGGCGTGAGCGTCGCCGTGCGGTGACGGTAGAGCGCGAAGGTCGCAAGCAGCGCGCACACCGCGGCGAAGCTCATCCAGTAGCCGGGTGCGGCCTTGTCGCCCGTCATGTGAATGAGCCCGGTCGAGATGGCCGGCGTGAAGCCGCCGAACACGGCCGTCGCGAGGCTGTAGGCGAGCGAGAAGCCCGCGACACGCACCTGCACCGGCATCACTTCGGTGAGCGCGACGACCATCGCACCGTTATAGATCCCGTACATGAACGAGAGCCAGAGCAGGACGAGCAGCATGTTGGCGAACGACGGCGCGTGAGCGAGGAACGACAGCGCCGGATAGGCGGTCAGGACGGTGAGCATCGTCATGCCGACCAGCAGCGGCCGACGGCCGAACCGATCGGACAGCGCGCCGCCGATCGGCAGCCACACGAAGTTCGACACGCCGACGCAGAGCGTCACGAGCAGGCTGTCGGCGGTGCTCAGATGCAGCACCGTCTTGCCGAAGGTCGGCGCGTAGACGGTGATCAGATAGAAGCTCGTGGTGGTCATCGCGACGAGCATCATGCCGGCGACCACGACGCCCCAGTTCTGAACCAGCGTGCCGAACACTTCCTTCATGCCCGGGCGATGCTTGCGCGCCTTGAATTCCTGGGTTTCCTCCAGGTTGCGGCGCAGCATGAAGATGAACGGCACGATCATGCAGCCGACGAAGAACGGCACGCGCCATCCCCAGGTGGCGATCTGCGATGCGCTCAGCCACTGATTGAGCGCAAAGCCGAGGCCCGCCGCGATGACGATCGCAACCTGCTGGCTGGCCGATTGCCAGCTGGTGAAGAAGCCCTTGCGGCCGGGCGTTGCCAGCTCGGCGAGATAGACCGATACACCGCCCAGCTCGGCGCCTGCGGAGAAGCCCTGCAGCAGCCGCCCGATCAGTACGAGCACGGGCGCCAGCAGCCCGATCGACGCGTAGCCCGGCACGAACGCAATCAGGATGGTGCCGCTCGCCATGATGGACAGCGTGACGATCAGGCCCTTGCGGCGGCCTACCTCGTCGATGTACGCGCCCAGCACGATTGCGCCCAGCGGCCGCATCAGGAAGCCGGCGCCGAACACGGCGAAGGTCATCATCAACGAAGCGAACTCGCTTTGCGCAGGGAAGAAGACATTGGCGATCTGCGTGGCGTAGAAGCCGAACAGGAAGAAGTCGAACTGCTCGAGAAAATTGCCGGCCGTGACGCGAAAGATCGCGGCGGCCTTCGAACGTTCGGCCGGAAGGCTGGACGAGGGGTGCATCGAGGTGTCTCCTGAAAATCCGGAAATATGCGGGGCGGGTCGATTGTGGTTTTCCGGAATGTTCGCTCGACGTCGATCAAACGATAAGTGCGATTTTTGGAAGAATTGATGCAAGGAGGTTATCAATCGTCACGGCCTCGCCAGTTTCGATCAGCGCCTGCACGGCGTGCGACGTCGGTGGGCATCACGAGATGTCGAGCTGATCAAGCGAAACACTCGGCGAGGGCCGAGGACGCGCTGCTCGCCAGGATCGCCCACGATCGCCAGCGCAGCATGCTGCCTGACGAGGTGTCCGAGAAGGACCCGATGGAGTTCGACGGAGAAACCCGGGCGACCATCAAGCAGGCGATCGTCCGCCTGGCGGATCTGCTTTTTGGCGACGCCGGTTACCGTGCGACAGGCGCCAGCGGACCAGCTCGTCCGCGCCGGGACCTTCCTGGATCTCCAAATCCGCCGCGTTGGTCTGCTCCCCCGTCTCCTGATCGATAAAGCTCCACCGCACCTCGGCTCCCGTCTTTCGATTCACGAACTTCATCGGAGGCGCCGAAGCTCCGGAAACTTCCAGACTGTCCCCAATCTGGGCGAGTACCGGCATCACCGGGGCGATCTGCCAGCCCTTGTGAGTCAGGAGATATTCAAATCGCTCCGGATTCACCTGATAGCGCCTACGCTCAACGAGGCCGTTGGCCTCCAGATGCTTGAGCCGGTCGCTGAGCGTCGCGTTGGTTATGCCGGACGACTGGCGAAACTCGTCGTACCGGCTGAGCCCGCAGACAAGGTCGCGAAGTATCAGCAAGCCCCATCGGTCACCGATCGCCGCCATGACGCCGGCAATCGGGCACACCATTCCGTCAAAACCCTTCGAGCGCATGAGCCGTTTCCCTGATTAGCCCCGGCGATCGTCGCCGAGAGTAAGTCTCATTATAAGAGTCGCGCAAACGTCGACAGGACGTTTCCACCCAAGAGCCCGTCGCCTTCCCGGTTCAAGTGCCGAAAAGTTCTTGTCTTGCGGGACACTCACTCTTATTATAAGAGTGAGTGTCCCGCTTGTTGACCGGCATCGTCGGTGGGCGTCCGTAGCATCGAATTCAAGGAAACCATCATGCCTTCCCATGCCACTTCCAGAATCTTCGTCATCGGTGGTACAGGCGCGCAGGGCCTGCCTGTCATCAGCGCGCTCGTCGCGGACGGCAAGTATTCCGTTCGCGCGTTGAGCCGAGATCCCGATTCCCGGCGCGCCAAGGCGCTGCTCGCACTCGGCAACGTGTCGATCCTGAAAGGCACGTTTGCCGACGAAGCCGTTCTGCGGGCAGGCTTTCGCGGCTGCGACGGTGCGTACATCAATCTGGACGGGTTCAACACCGGCGAGAAAACGGAGATCTACTGGGCGATGCGTTGCTACGAAATCGCGCTGGAAGAAGGCATCAAGTTCTTCGTGTATGGCAACCTCGACTACGCGCTCAAACAGGCCGGCTACGATTCGCGCTTTCGTGCTGGCCACTACGACGGCAAAGGCCGCGTAGGCGAATGGATCCTGTTCCAGAACCAGACGAACCGGGACCGCATGGGCGCGGCCGTGTTCACCACCGGGCCATACATGGAGATGGCCATTTCGGCGATGACGCCGATGATGCCCTTCGTCGAGGACGGAGTCGTCACCTGGCGCGTGCCGCTCGGCAACGGCGCGGTGCCGCATGTCGCACTGGAGGATTGCGGCTACTACGCGCGCTGGCTGTTCGATCACCCGGAGCGCGCGAACGGCATGGATCTCCAGGTCGCCATTGAGCATGTCGAGTACGGGAAGCTGGCCGAGGCGTTCGAACGGGTAACGGGGCATCCTGCGCGCTACATCGACACGGATCTGGACACTTACTGGAACGGCCCGCTCAAGATGGCGGCGAACTCGCCCGCCGGATACAACGCGGACCCGAATGACAAGAGCACGATGAGTTTCCGCGACAACTTCACAGGATTCTGGAACATCTGGAAACACGGCGTCATCCGCCGCGACTACGCGCTACTCGACGAAATCCATCCGAACCGCATCCGGACCGTCGAGCAATGGCTTCGACGAGAAGACGAGCGTGGCCAGCAGCAAGGCAAAGGAAGTCTCTGGGAGCGGGTGCAGCCGGAAACCCTGTTCAAGTCGGTGCCGCTTCTGAAGCTGTCCGAAGACGGCAGAAAAGGCGCGCTTTAATCTACGGCATCACGTCCAGTAGATATCGGGAATTCGATCAATGTTTAGTCAACCTAATGGATGTCGGAAATGAATCAGATCGTCGAGATCCGGAAGAACGGCGGGACGGGCTTGCTGGGTGCGCTGATCGTCTGGGGATTAGCCGTTGCCGCGGCGGCCGAAGCGGGGGTTTATCGAGCGGTCTACCCGCTGGGGCTCGCCTGCCTCATTGCCCTCGGTATCGTGGCGCCAGTTGTCGTTTATTCGATGTCCCGCAGCTTTCGCACATACATCGCGACCATCGGGCTAAGAACGCTGACGGCGTTTCATATCTGGCGGATTGCGGCCGCGCTGGTCTTCTTCTGGTACGGGGCGCACGATCTCCTGCCGGAAGCATTCGTCAGGAACGCCGGCTGGGGGGACCTCATCGCGGGGTTGATGGCGTTCGGCGTCACCATGCTGCCGAAAACGCGCAACCGGTATCTGATCTTTCATCTGTTCGGGTTCGCAGATTTCGTCGTGGCGGTCGGTACGGGATTGACCTACTTCCTGCTCAACGATCCCCGCATGTCCGGCATCCAGACGCTGCCGATGGCATTGATCCCGTTCTACGGCGTCGGAATTTCAGGAGCGAGCCACATCATGGCGTTCGACCTGCTGCGCCGCCGCCCGAGCCCTTCGAACGTGCGGTGAGGCTTGCCGAAGCAACGGCACTAGCGCGCCCTGTACGAAACCGCTTCTTCAATCGGACAAGGAAATCATCGTGAACTTTCGTCGTACCCGTGCCGCAGCCAGCGTGCTGTTCGGCTTGCTGCTGTGCGGCCCCACGTTTCAGGACACCGCCTCGGCGCAGCCCGGTATCCCGTCGGCCGCCTCCGCCGGCGAAGCGACGGCGCCGTGGGACCAGCGCGCGAATCCGACGGCCGTTGAGGCCGATGCCTGGTTCGACAACTACCGGTTCCGGGATGGCGAGACGCTGCCCCGGCTGAGGATCCACTATGCAACGCTCGGCACGCCGCATCGCAATGCCCATGGCGCCGTTGACAACGCCGTCCTGGTCCTGCACTGGACCGGCGCGGACAGTCGAACGCTGCTGAGTCCGACTTACACAAAAGCCCTGTTCGACCGCGGACGTCCGCTCGACGCGAATCGCTACTACCTGATTTTTCCCGACAACGTTGGCCACGGCCAGTCGAGCAAACCGAGTGACGGTTTAAGGGCGAAATTTCCAAACTACGATTACGGCGACATTGTCGATCTCCAGCACAAGCTGGTGACCGAAACCTTGGGCATCGAGCATCTTCATGCGATTCTCGGCATGTCGATGGGCGGCATGAACGCCTGGCAATGGGCGGAAACATATCCCGACATGATGGACGGCGTCATGCCCGTGGTCTCGCTACCGATTACGGTCTCGGGCCGCAATCTGCTGTGGCGGCGCATGGTGATCGACGCGATCCGCTCCGATCCCGACTGGAAGAGCGGGGAGTACACGCAAACGCCCCGCGGCTGGGTCCAAGGCTTCGGGGTGTTGCGAATGATGATCGACAGTGCGCCCGCGCTACAGCAGGAAATTCCGGACGGCGCGGCGGCAAGCAAGTTTCTCGCGACCGTGCGCTTCCAGGCGGAGCATGTCGACGCGAACGACATTCTTTATTCGCTCAAGTCATCGTTTGACTACGATCCCGAGCCAGGGCTTTCCAGGATTCGGGCCAAGCTGTTTGCCCTGAATTTCTCCGACGACGAATTCAACCCTGACACCCTGCGCGTTCTCGAGCGACTTGTGCCGACGCTTCAGCATGGCCGGTATCTGGTGCAGCAGGGCACCCCGTCATCGCCGGGCCATTTCACGATGACTCGTCCCGATCTTTGGGCGCGGCATGTGGGCGAATTCATGCAATGGCTGGGCGATGCACCCTCGCAAGCGAGTCTTGGCGATATCTGGCCGATTCCGGTTTCAGCCGGCTCATGATGTGTTCTACGAGGGATGGGTCCGCGGCGACCGCTTCTGAATCTCGATGACGCAATTGAGCGGTCTATTGAAGGATCGGCCAGTGGCAGCTACTGGCCGAGACTGTGTAGAAACGCGTTTGATCACCTGGGCTGGATCAATCCGTTCCGATGAGAGGCGACGATGGGGCGTTTTGTCGACGGCGAGGACCGCAAGCAAGTAACGTTGCGTCCCGAATGTCTTGATGACTTCATCGCCGAGGACAGATCACTCCCGCTACACCGCTTGCATGAATTGAGCAGATCTCCCGACTGGGCCAGCGAGCGCTGGATCGGTTCGTTGGCCTGGGTATCGAGAGACGGCACCTTTTCGGACACAGCAACGACCGAACCCATAAGCCCGACGATCAGGTCGGGCGGTTCGATCGCATATCCACTGGGCGCGAGTACCCGGTTCACGTGGTGCCAGGGCGGCGGCCCCATATCCGGATGCAGTCGATCGATACCGCATATGCCGTCATGCAGGCACTCGACAAAGAGTGCGGCGTTATCGGCGAACCGTCACTGAAATTCAAGAGCGTTGAATTTTCGCTACCCAGAAAACATCACAAGTTTCGAGCCGCGCCACACCTGCGGCGCTCGATGCGCAACGCTCGTACAGTTCCCGCCCGGTTGGTGACCCATTTGCTACATCGCTGGAACACAATCTTCGCCCCACCTGCTCGGCGGTTGCTCCAACAAGCGTGGTCACCTTTTCGCCAGTCACCGCCATCCATCCCCCAATAAATCCCCTTGACGGCCTATCTTTCGATATATATCTTTAGATATGTTTTCCGACATATAGGACACGATCATGCGACACAACCCTTCCCGCGGCCATGCCCGAAGCGACGGTCATGGTGCGCATGCCCGCCCTGACTGGTTCACCGGTCTCTGGTACGCGATCGGCCGCCACCGCCGCGGCCACGATCCGTTCGGTGGCGGCGGCCCGTTCGGCGGCCGTGGCGGCCGTGGCGGCCGTGGCGGACGCGGCGGCTTTGGCGATTTCGGCGACGACGGCATGCCACGCGGCCGCCAGTTCAGCTCCGACGATCTCCAGTTACTGTTGCTTGCGCTCGTCGCCGAGCAACCGAGCCACGGCTACGAGCTGATCAAGGCGCTCGACACGCGTTCGAACGGTTTCTACAGCCCGAGCCCCGGCATGGTGTATCCGGCGCTCACGTATCTCGAAGAAGTCGGCTTCGTCGCGTCGCAGGCGGAAGGCAACCGCAAGCGTTATGCACTGACCGACGCCGGCCGCACCCATCTCGACGCCCAGCGCGAACGGGTCGATACGCTGTTCGCACGCCTCACGCACCTCGCGCGCAAGATGGAATTCATGCGCCGTGCGTTCGCCGGGGAATCGGCGGGCAACGAAACGCAGGACGAAACGCAAGCAGGCTGGCTGCCGGAGTTCGTCGAGGCGCGCCTCGCACTCAAGCGCGCGTTGCTGCACAAGAGCGCAGCCGGCCCGGATGAACAGCGCCGCGTCGCGGCCATCTTGCGCCGTGCGACGGCCGAAATCGAAGGCGGCACCGGCGCGTGATCCGCGCCGCCCCGTCAAACCTCAGGAGAACGGATTGATGCAGAACACATCCGAGCGCACCGTGACCCGCGTGCGCCACACCCTCAAGTTCCGCTTGCTACAAGTCCTGCGCGTGCACGCCGTGACGCCGCACCTGCTGCGCGTCACGCTCGGCGGCCCCGATCTCGCGGATTTCGAATCCGCGTCGTTCGACGATCACGTGAAGGTATTTTTCCCGCCGCCCGGCGCCGAACGGCCTGCGATGCCGACGCTCGGCGCGAACGGTCCGGAGTTTCCGGAAGGCGAACCGAGGCCGGTCGCGCGCGACTTCACGCCGCGCCGCTTCGATCGCGCCGCCCGCGAACTCGATCTGGAATTCGTGCTGAACCACCCGGGCCCTGCGTCGCAGTGGGCCGCACAGGCACGCGTCGGCCAATGGCTCGGTATCGGCGGCCCGCGCGGTTCGTTCGTCGTCCCGACCGGTTTCGACTGGCACCTGCTGATCGGCGACGATACGGCACTGCCGGCAGTCGCGCGGCGCCTCGAGGAATTGCCGGCCGGTGCGCGCGCGGCCGTCGTGATGGAAGTCGCGGATCGCACCGCGCAGATCGCGTTCGACACGCGCGCCGACGTGCATGAAATCTGGCGCTTCCGCGCCGAAGCCGACGCCGCGAACGGCGACGTGCTGCTGAATGCCGTGCGCGACCTGCCGCTGCCGCCGTCCGGCGACGGCTACGTGTGGGCGGCAGGCGAAGCGCTGTCGATACGCGCGGTACGCCAGCACCTGACCGGCGAGCGCGGCGTCGACAAATCGCGCATCCGCGCGGCGGCCTACTGGAAGCGCGGCGCGGCGGCCGTGCACGAAACCCTGGAAGACTGACGGATGCGGGTAGCCGTCAAAGGCGTACCCGGTTGACCGGCGGATGACACAATCGTCGCGTCGGCGCACCAGCGGGCTTGGCACCGCTATCGCGACTGGTATATATCTGTGTGTGCGACGCCGCTGTCGGGCGACAGCCGTCGCAGCCCGCCCAGGAGCGTCCGGTCATGACAAAAGAAAGCCCCGCTTCGCCTTTCCTTCGCAACCTGAAGATCGCCGGCTATTGCGGCCTTGCCGCGGTGTTACTCGCGCTGTTCGTCGCGATGTGCGCGATCCTGAAGGAAAGCGCGCTCGACCGCGACGCCGCGCAACATCCGGCCGATACGCCCGAACTGCACGATGCGGGCGGCGGGCCATCCGCATCGGCTGAATCGGCCAGGACACCCGGCTGACGGCGTCCGGCCCGATCCCCCCGCTTACGGCGCGTGCCGGCGCCCCATCACGGCTGCATGCACCGAATCGCCGAGCCGTTCGAGCAGCGCGGTCGCGCGTTGCCCGTACAGGTGCGCGGCCAGCGCGCCGGCCGTGCCGACCAGCACGCCGCCCGCCATGTCGAACGGCCAGTGCACGCCCGCATAGATACGCCCCCATGCAATCGCCGCGGCCAACGCGGCCATCACGAACCCGGTGAGCCGGGTCGTGCCGCCGAGCATCAACCCGACTGCCATGCTCCACGCGAACGTCATGTGGTCGCTCGGAAACGAGCTGTCCGGCGCATGCGGAATCAGTTGCGTGCCGACGCCGGCCATGAACGGACGCGGCGAGAACCAGAAATGTCCGATGATCTGCGCGAGCGCGATCGCCACGCACACGCCGACGCCGGCTTCGATCGCCTGGCGCCGCGTCGTGCGCGCGCCGAAGATCCAGGTCAGCAGCAGCATCGCGGGCAGCGCATAGACGAGCCAGTCGGCGGCGAAAATGGCGAGGCGGGCAACGCCCGGCTGCGGCGCAACCCCGGCGTTGATGGCGGAAAAAAGGATGAGATTGAGGGTCTGCATGAATCCGGTTGCGTGGGGCGTAAAAACTCGGCCGGTTGCCCGGCCTGATACGAACGATGCTAGGGCGCTCCCGCTTAAGCGATGCTTAATGCGGCGCACGCACGCGACGAAGCCCGCCGCGGCGAACGCACTTAGAGCCTGCACTGCAGCACAAGTTCACACAATTGTCACATTCCCGCGCGACCACCTCCCGGAAAGGCTCACCTGATGTCCCGTAAAGACTCACCTTTTTCACATCGTGACGTCATCGATGCATGCGAACATCGGGACGCCGGGGGCTGTCCGGACCGTTTGCATCATTCATCTCAATATTTACGCGTCGAATTCTACGAAATCGGCAACAATTAATTCCATATGCGGCATCGCACAACGGCAACGCACAGGCATAGGATTACGAGCTTACGAGCACTCATCCACGAAGCGATCAACAACAAGGAGTCCGCATGAAACCCAGCGATGTCCGATCGAAAGCGTTTGCGATGCCGTTGACCAGCCCTGCCTTCCCGATGGGCCCTTACCGTTTCGTCGATCGTGAGTTCCTGATCATCACGTATCGCACCGATCCGGACCGTCTCCGCGAAATCGTCCCCGAGCCGCTGCAGGTCACCGAGCCGCTCGTGCATTACGAATTCATCCGCATGGCCGATTCGACCGGCTTCGGCGATTACACCGAAAGCGGCCAGGTCATTCCCGTCGAGTACAACGGCCAGCCGGGCGGCTATACGCTCGCGATGTATCTCGACGATCACCCGCCGATCGCCGGCGGCCGCGAACTGTGGGGCTTCCCGAAGAAACTCGCATCGCCCACGCTGCACGTGAACACTGACCACCTCCTCGGCACGCTCGACTACGGCAAGGTGCGCGTCGCGACCGGCACGATGGGCTACAAGCACAAGGAACTCGACATCGACGAGCAGACGAAGCGTCTTGCCGGCCCCAATTTCCTGCTGAAGATCATCCCGCACGTCGACGGCACCGCGCGCGTCTGCGAACTGGTCCGCTACTACATGCAGGACATCAAGATGAAAGGCGCGTGGACGGGCCCCGCATCGCTCGAGCTGGCGCCGCACGCGCTCGCGCCGGTCGCCGACCTGCCCGTGCTCGAAATCGTCGAAGCCCGGCACATCGTCGCGGATTTGACACTGGGCCTCGGCGAAGTCGTCTACGATTACCTGGCTCAGTAACACGTCCGCAGTCCTTTCTCCCTGTCAAACCTTTCACCACGGGAATTCGAACATGAGCAACCTGAATGGCAAGACCGCAGTCGTCACGGGCGCCGCGAGCGGCATCGGCAAGGAAATCGCACTCGAGCTCGCGAAAGCGGGCGCGGCCGTCGCGATCGCCGACCTGAACCAGGACGGCGCGAACGCCGTTGCCGACGAGATCGTCAAGGCGGGCGGCAAGGCGATCGGCGTCGCGATGGACGTGACGAACGAGGAAGCCGTGAACAGCGGTATCGACAAGGTGGCCGAAACGTTCGGCTCGGTCGACATCCTCGTGTCGAACGCGGGCATCCAGATCGTCAACCCGATCGAGAACTATTCGTTCTCCGACTGGAAGAAGATGCAGGCGATCCACGTCGACGGCGCATTCCTGACGACCAAGGCCGCGCTCAAGCACATGTACAAGGACGATCGCGGCGGTGTCGTGATCTACATGGGTTCGGTGCACTCGCACGAAGCGTCGCCGCTGAAATCGGCGTACGTGACGGCCAAGCACGGCCTGCTCGGCCTGGCCCGCGTGCTGGCGAAGGAAGGCGCGAAGCACAACGTGCGCTCGCACGTCGTGTGTCCGGGCTTCGTGCGCACGCCGCTGGTCGACAAGCAGATTCCGGAGCAGGCGAAGGAGCTCGGGATCAGCGAAGAGGAAGTGGTGAAGAAGGTGATGCTCGGCAATACGGTCGACGGCGTGTTCACGACGGTGCAGGACGTCGCGCAGAC
>NZ_LDVA01000262.1:0-1600 GCF_050768715.1 Burkholderia sp. ZZQ-2
CCGCAGGGCGACGGCACGTACAAGGTGTTCGGCACGAAGATCTTCATCACGTGGGGCGAGCACGACATGGCGGACAACATCGTCCACCTGGTGCTGGCACGCACGCCGAACGCGCCGGAAGGCGTGAAGGGCATTTCGCTGTTCATCGTGCCGAAGTTCCTGGTGAACGAGGACGGCTCGCTGGGCGAACGCAACGACGTGCACTGCGTGTCGATCGAGCACAAGCTCGGAATCAAGGCGAGCCCGACGGCGGTGTTGCAGTACGGCGATAACGGCGGCGCGATCGGCTACCTGGTCGGCGAAGAGAATCGCGGCCTCGAATACATGTTCATCATGATGAACGCGGCGCGGTTCTCGGTCGGCATGCAGGGCATCGGTATCTCCGACCGCGCCTATCAGCAGGCAGTGGAGTATGCGAAGGAGCGCGTGCAGAGCCGTCCGGTGGACGGATCGGCCAAGGAGTCGGTCACGATCATTCATCACCCGGACGTGCGCCGCATGCTCGGCACGATGCGTGCGCTGACGGAAGGCGCACGGGCACTGGCGTATGTGGCGGCCGCACATAGCGATCTCGCGCACGGCCACCCCGACGAAGCGACGCGCGCGCGGAACGAGGAGATTTACGAATTCCTGGTGCCGATCGTCAAGGGCTGGAGTACCGAGGCATCGCTGGAAGCGACGAGCCTGGGCGTGCAGGTGCACGGCGGGATGGGTTTCATCGAGGAAACGGGCGCGGCGCAGTACTACCGCGACGCGCGCATCCTGACCATCTACGAAGGCACGACGGCGATCCAGGCGAACGACCTCGTGGGTCGCAAGACGTTGCGCGACGGCGGCGCGGTGGCCTCGGCCCTGCTCGCCGAGATCGGCAAGACCATCGACGCGCTTGCGGCCGTGCAAGGCGCGCCGTTCGAATCGATGCGTCGACATCTCGAGGCGGGCGCGCAGGCACTGAAGACGGCGGTCGAGCATGTCGTCGCGAATACGAAGCGCGATCCCAATGGCGTGTTCGCCGGTAGCGTGTCGTATCTGAAGCTGGCCGGCATCGTGCTGAGCGGGTGGCAGATGGCGCGTGCAATGCTGGTCGCGTCGCACAAGCGGGCGGAGGACCCGTCGTTCTACGGCGCCAAGATCGCGACTGCGCAGTGCTTCGCGGAATTCATCCTGCCGCAGGCGCTGGGGTTGAGCGCATCGATCGTCAGCGTGAAGGGCGGGGAAGGCATCCTGGTCCTGTCGGAAGACCAGTTCTGAACTGGGCACCATCATGGAAGCGATAGATCGTGGTACGCACCGTACGGCCGAACTCGTTCAGCAGTACGGCCCGCGCGAATCGATGGAATACGACGTCGTGATCGTCGGCGGCGGCCCCGCCGGGCTGTCGGCGGCGATCCGGCTCAAGCAGCTGGCCGCCGAGAAAGGCACCGAAATCGGCGTGTGCGTGCTCGAGAAAGGTTCCGAGATCGGCGCGCACATCCTGTCGGGTGCGGTGATGGACCCGCGCGCGATCACCGAACTGTTCCCCGACTGGAAGGAACGCGGCGCGCCGCTCGACGTCGAGGTGACGGAAGACCGCTTCCTGTTCCTGTCCGAGAAAAGCGCG
>NZ_LDVA01000263.1:0-41180 GCF_050768715.1 Burkholderia sp. ZZQ-2
GAGCAGCGGCCCGACCAGCATCGACAGCGCCATGCCGGCCGGCATGAACGTGCTCCACAGCCCGAACGCGAGATTACGCCGCTCGGGCGGCGTCACGCGATTCAGCACGGCCGGCGCGGCGACCACCACGATCACGAAACCGAGCCCCTCGGCGAAGCGCGTGGCGAGCAGCAGCGCGAAACTGCCGGCCGATGCGCCGGCGACACTCGACAGGCCGAGGATCACCAGGCCCGCGATCAGCATCCGCCGGTCGCCCCAGCGCCGTACCAGCAGCCCGGCCGCGATGCCGCCGAACACGCCGACGAACGGAAACACCGACATGATCCCGCTCAGCGAAGCGAGCGAGCCGCCGAACTCGTGCTGCAGCGACGGCAACGCGATCGTCGCCTTGCCGACGTGCAGCGCGGACACGATGCTCGCCAGCACGACGTTCGCGACGGCGGCCCGGTAGCTGCGCGACGGCAGCGTCGCGGCATCGGCCGCGACAGGCGATTCGGTCATCTCCACCTCCGTTGGAGCGGCCGCGTGCAACGGGGTGCGTCACGCGTCCGCGATCGGACTGGCGCACATGATACAAATTGAAGTTAACTTCAAGTAAAGGGGTATCGCGCGCAACGATCCGTTTCGCCGATCGCGGCAATGGCCCCGCGCGGCGGCGAGCGGCCGCCTGATTTAAGCTGTCGGCTTCGCCCCGACCACGTTGCGCCCGCATGCCGACCGCCTATCCCGCTCCCGACGCTCCGCTTCCGCTCGACGCAGCCTGGTCGACCTTCCCCCGCCGCAAGGCCGCCGTGCGCATCTTCGTCGCCGGCTACTGCGCCGCACGCGACCGGCGCGATGCGCCGCTGCACGACGGCCCGGACGGCCAGGTCGTGCGGTTCGACGCCGGCATGGGGCGGCCTTTCGAGCACTTCGTGATCGAGGGCGCGCCCGCGTATGGCGACGGCCCGTTCACCGTCGGCGCGTGGATCACGCGCTACGGCGCCGCGCCGCTGCCGCCCGCACTGGAAGGCAGGACACGCCAGTTGTCGGACGAGCATTTCATGGCTGCGAACATCGACACGCTGTCCGGCGACGATGCACTCGCGCAGGCGCTCGGATGCCACACGCCGCGCGACATCGAAGCGTTCAATGCGGACGCCCCGTTCCCCCCATTCCAGCCGAATCCGGCCGCGTTCCTGTTCGCGCATCGCCTGGACGGGCAGATCGCCGCCACCGCACGCTACGGATTTGCGTCGGCGCACGATATCGTCGTCGACCGCGTCGCGACGGCAGATGCGTACCGCCGCCGGGGGCTCGCGATGCAGTTGCTCGCCGCGATCGTCGCGCACGCACGGCAGCGCGGCGCACAGCGCGTGTGGCTCGTGTCGACCGAGGCCGGGCTGCCGCTGTACCGCGCCGCCGGATTCACGCGGCTCGCACCGGTCGCCGTGGACGAAATCGTCGCCTGACCGCGCGTCGAACGGCGCCGCGCGTCTCGGGATTCGTCTCATTGCACTGAGACGAACGTCCCAGCGTCTCACCGGCGTGCCGTTCAGCAGTTGCAGCAAATTTCTGCGCATTTCCCCCGTCGAATCGTTTTCTGTCAACGGAACAAGCGAATGGTGCATCGCATCACGCGCGATTCGTTGAATCGCCATCAGGCGTACCCGCTCGAGCTGGCCCCGTTCCTGCATACCGGTCGATCGCGCAATCGCGCAACGGGCGCACCGGCCAATCATGCCGCGTGCCCGACGACAACCTGACGGAGACAGCAACGTGAGTACACCGGCATCGACCACCGCCCCCAGCATGAAGGCCGCCGTCTGGCACGGCCGCCACGACATCCGCGTCGAACAGGTTCCCGTTCCGGCGCGCCCGCCGGCCGGCTGGGTCACGATTCGCGTGCACTGGTGCGGGATCTGCGGCTCCGACCTGCACGAATACGTCGCCGGCCCCGTCTTCATCCCGGTCGACGCGCCACATCCGCTGACGGGCCTGAAGGGCCAGTGCATCCTCGGCCACGAGTTCAGCGGCGAGATCGCCGAGCTCGGCGCGGGCGTGACCGGCTTCGCGGTCGGCGACCGCGTGACGGCCGACGCATGCCAGCATTGCGGCACCTGCTGGTATTGCCGGCACGGGCTGTACAACATCTGCGAGAACCTCGCGTTCACCGGGCTGATGAACAACGGTGCGTTCGCCGAATACGTGAACGTGCCGGCCGAGTTGCTGTACAAGCTGCCCGACGGTTTCCCGACCGAGGCCGGCGCGCTGATCGAGCCGCTCGCGGTCGGGCTGCATGCGGTCAAGAAGGCCGGCAACATCGTCGGGCAGACCGTCGTCGTGGTCGGCGCGGGCACGATCGGCCTGTGCACGATCATGTGCGCGAAGGCCGCGGGCGCCGGGCGCGTGATCGCGCTGGAGATGTCGGCCGCGCGCAAGCAGAAGGCGCTTGAGGTCGGCGCGAGCGTCGTCATCGATCCGAAGACGTCCGACGCGATCGCCGAAGTCAAGGCGCTGACCGACGGCTACGGCGCCGACGTGTCCTTCGAGTGCATCGGGCACACGGCCACGGCGAAGCTCGCGATCGACGTGATCCGCAAGGCCGGCAAGTCGGTGATGGTCGGCATCTTCGAGGAGCCGGCACCGTTCAACTTCTTCGACATCGTGTCGACCGAAAAGGAAGTGATCGGCTCGCTCGCGTACAACGGCGAGTTCGCAGACGTGATCCGCTTCATCGCGGACGGCCGCATCGACGTGCAGCCGCTCATCACCGGGCGCATCGCGCTCGGCGACATCGTCTCGCACGGCTTCGAGGAACTGGTCAATCACAAGGACCGTAATGTGAAGATCATCGTTCGGCCCGCCGTCGCCTGACCGCTCGCGCGGCCGCGGCACCGATTCGCGCCGCGGCACGCCTGCTGCAGCATCGTCCTGAAGCGTCGCCCGTACACGGGCGGCGCACCTGCCTGCCATTCCCGTCCAGCCCCCTCTTTGCCGCCGTCGTCCGAAGCGGACTTGATGCCGCACTTCACGACAGACGCGCGGATCAAGAATATTCGTAATCCAAACCATCTGCCGTAGCGCGCCACGGGTTCGATACGCGATCAGGGTTTCTCCGGATCAAGCGCGATTCGCCCGATGTCGACAGGGCACTGACGCAAGGCGATCCTGTGCAACGCGAGATCCGGCCTCCCGGCCGGGATCGCGGCCGCCCCGTGAAGGTGGCCGCCCCCCCACAAAACCTTACGGCGTCACGGCGCCGACAGGCCGAGAATACGGGCCCACCCGGGACAGCTTGCAAACATGGTGTGTCATGAATCGTTCATTCTCGTTTAGCCGGGACCACGCATACAACATTCGATCGCTGACGATCCTGCAGAAGACGCATATCGGCTTCGCGCTCGTCACCACGCTGCTGGCCTTGCTCTGCGGCACCATCATCTGGGGGAGTTTCCGGCAATACAGGCAGGAAAACGCCGACCTGCAGAGCTTCGAATTCGTCCGCGGCGCGATGAGCGCCGCCAACGTGATCTCGGCCGAACGCGGCCCGACGAACGACCTGCTGGTACGCCTGCAGGACGACGGCGCCGCCGAGATCCGCAACCTGCTCGCCGCGCGCGCGCGTTCCGACAACGCGCTCGAACGTTTTCGCGCCGGCATCGCGCAGGCGGCCGTGCTCGACGACCGCGAGCGCGGCAACCTGCTGCATGCACTCGACTCCGTCCGGATGACGCTTGCCGATGCGCGTGCCGAAGTCGATGCGCTCGACGCGCGGCCGCTCGCGTCACGCAGCGTTCACGATATCCAGCACGCGCAGGCGCGCCTGTTCCGGATTGTCGACACGCTGTCGCTGCTGATCGACGGCGCGATGACCGACACGGCGATGCGCGACCCGCGCACGTCCGGTGCGATCCTGCTCGCGCGGCTCCTCGGCGATCTCCGGGAATACGCGGGGCGCACGGGTTCGCTGCTGATCGCGCCGATGTTCGCGCGGCAAGCGCTCGATCGCGCGCAGCTCGCGGACATCATGCGGATGCGCGGCCGCATCGAGCAATTGCGTGCGCTGATCGACGGCGCGATCGGCACGCAGCTCGACGCCCCCGACGTCGCACGCGAATATGCGCAGCTCAACGCGGCCTTCGACGCGAACATCCTGCCGCTCGTCGACGCGACCGTCGCCGGCGGCCGGGACGGCGCGTATGCCATGAGCGCCGCCGATTTTTCCCGCGCGATCGTGCCGCATTTCCGGCCGAGCGAGCTGCTGCGCGACCGCGTGATCGACCTTGCCCGGCATCGCGCGATCGGCGACCGGAACGCCGCCCGGATCAGGGTCGGGGTGTCGGCGTTCGCCACGACGCTGTGCATCGCGATCCTGGCCTCGCTCGCGCGCGGCATGCAGCGGCTGCTGTCGAAGCCGCTCGATGTGCTCGGCCGCCGGATCGTCGCGCTCAGCGAAGGCGATACATCGCACGTCGCGTTGCCGCGCGGCGTCGGGCCCGAGATCGCGCGGATCCACGCGTCGCTGGAAACGTTGCGCAACGCGACCGTCCGCCGCGACATGCTCGAGCGCCAGCGCAACGACATGCTGACGCTGTTTTCGCACGACATGCGCGCCCCGCTGACATCGCTGATCATCCTGATCGACACGCAGGCGCAGCGGGCGGGCGACGCGCAGATGAAGCAGCAGTTCGCGAGAATCGCCAGGCTGGCGCGGCACACGCTGGCGATGGCCGACGGTTTCGCGCAGCTGTCGCGTGCGGAGGCGAGCGAATACGAACGCGTGCCGGTCAACCTCGCCGACCTGATGAACGAGGCACGCGATGCGGTGTGGCCGCTCGCGCACCGGAAATCCATGTCGATCGACGACGTGCCGCGGCGCGACGACACGATCGTGCCGGGCGACCCGGCGCTGCTGTCGCGCGCGCTGATCAACCTGCTGGACAACGCCGTCAAGTACAGCGCGCCGCTGACGAGCGTCGAATGCAAGGTCGAGCCGGGCGCCGACGGCAAGACCGTTCGCTGCACGATCCGCGACAGCGGGTGCGGAATCAGCAGCGCGGACCAGACGCGGCTGTTCGAGCGCTACCGGCGCTTCCGCACCGCCGGCCAGCCGGAAACCAGCGGCGTCGGGCTCGGCATGGCGTTCGTCAAGGCCGTCGTCGAACGGCACGGAGGCCACATCCACGTGCACAGCGTCGTGCTGCAGGGCACCACCATCACGATCACGCTGCCGGCCGCGGCGGCGCCGTGACGATGGTGCCGCCGCGGCCGGCGGAAAGCGGCCGAAGCCGTGCCGCAACCCCGCGCGATTCTTCGATATACTGGACCGAACCCTTTTCGGGGCAACCGGTGGCCACCACACCCATTGCGCGTTCGCCCCAACCTGCGTGGAATTGCTCACCGTGAAACCGCGAGCCGGACTCATTCTCGAACTCTTCGTCAACCTGGTGCTGCCCTGGGTTGCCTACCGGGCCGCGCAGCCGTATTTCGGCGAAACCGGCGCGCTGTACGCGTCGGCGGTCCCGCCGGTCATCTGGTCGATCGTCGAATTCATTCGCTCGCGCCGCGTCGATGCAGTGGCGGCCATCGTGCTGCTCGGCATCGCGCTGTCGATCATCGGGATGGCGTTCGGCGGCAGCGCACGCACGCTGCTGATGCGCGAATCGCTCGCGTCGGGCACGATCGGCGTCGTGTTCCTGCTGTCGCTGTTCCGCGAACGCCCGCTGATCTTCTATCTCGCGCGCGCCACCATCGCCCGCGAGATGAATGGCGGTGCCGCGCATTTCGAAGCGGTCTGGAACGCGCAGCCGGGGCTGCGGCAGATGCTCCGGCGCATGACCTTCGTCTGGGGCGGGTTCATGACGCTGGAAATGCTGCTGCGCTGCTGGATGGTCGTGACCTGGCCGGTCGAACGCGTGCTGGTCGTGTCGCCGATCATCGGCTATACCGTGTTCGGCTGTCTGCTGACGTGGACGTTCTGGTACCGGCGGCGGATGCGCGTGCGCAACAGCGTCCACATCCCGGGCCGCGACGGCGTCACCGAAACCGCCGGCCGCTGACGGCTCCCGGCCGGCATGACCGGAAGGCTGCTGTATGATGCGCGGCGTCTCGTCCGACGAATGCCGCTCCTGTCATGTCCCTCTCGCTCCTTCCATCCGCCACGATCTGGCTCGCCCTGTTCGCGGCCGCCGCGTTTGCGTGGCATCGCCCGCAGCACGGGCTGAGCGTCGGCCTTGCCGCGCTCGCTTACGCGTGCGCGCTGGCGTTCGGCAAGCTCGCGCCGCTCGCGCTGGCGCCGCTCGCGTTGCTGGCCGCGGCCGCCTGGGGCGTGATGCCCGGGCGCCCGCGCGCGGTGCGCATCGCCGCGCACGCCGTCTTCACCGCACTCGCGATCGCGCTCAGCCTGCACCTGATTCCCGGCTTCCACAATCCCCTCGTGATCGCCCCGACGCGCTTCACGCCGGATGCCGTCCCGTTCACGATGTACCTGAACCTGGACAAGCCGCTCGTCGGCCTGTGGCTGGTGTGGGTACTGCCGTGGGTCGCCCCGGACGTCCCGCTGTCGCGCGCGCTGCGCACCGGCGCGGTGGCGGCCGTCGCCACGGCGGCCGCGTGCCTGGCCGGCGCGCTCGCGTTCGGCATGGTCGGCTGGGCGCCCAAGTGGCCGGCGTCGGGCTGGCTGTGGCTCGTCAATAACCTGCTGCTCGTGACGCTCGCCGAGGAGGCGCTGTTCCGCGGCTACGTGCAGGGCGGGCTGACGCGCGCGTTCGGTGCGTTCGCGTGGGGGCCATGGGTCGCGCTGGCGATCGGCGCGGTGCTGTTCGGCGCCGCGCATGCGGCCGGCGGCTGGTCATGGATCGTGCTCGGCACGGTGGCCGGCGTCGGCTACGGCCTCGCATGGCGGCGCGGCGGACTGCTCGCGTCCGCGCTCGCGCATGCGGGGCTCAACGTCGTCCACTTCGGACTGTTCACCTACCCGATGCTCGCCGCCGCGCGCTGACGGCCGCGCGGCGCCGCTCAGTCGAACCCGGCGACCGCGTGCGGCACGTACGGGCGTTCGAGCGTGGCGATCTCGTCGTCGGTCAGCTTCAGCTCGAGCGCGGCCAGTGCGTCGTCCAGTTGCCGCGGCTTCGAAATACCGACGATCGGCGCGGTGACCCCGGCCTTCTGCGCGACCCACGCGAGCGCCACCTGCGCACGCGGCACGTTTCGTGCGGCCGCGATCGTCGCAACGGCGTCGACGACCGCCCTGTCCGACTCCGCCGTCGCGTCGTAAAGCCGCTGGCCGACCGCGTCGCTCTGCTGCCGCTCGGTCGACTCGTCCCAGTTGCGCGTCAGGCGGCCGCGCGCGAGCGGGCTCCATGGAATCACCGCGATCCCCTCGTCTGCGCACAGCGGCAGCATTTCCCGCTCTTCTTCCCGATACAGCAGGTTCAGGTGGTTCTGCATGCTGACGAAGCGGGTCCAGCCGTGCTGCTTCGACGTATGCAGCGCCTTCGCGAATTGCCACGCGGACATCGACGACGCGCCGATATAACGCGCCTTGCCGGCCTTCACGACGTCGTGCAGCGCCTCGAGTGTCTCCTCGATCGGCGTACCGTAATCCCAGCGGTGAATCTGGTAGAGATCGACGTAATCGGTGCCGAGCCGCTTCAGGCTCTGGTCGATGTCGGTCATGATCGCCTTGCGCGACAACCCCGCGCCGTTCGGCCCCGGCCGCATCCGGTAGAACACCTTGGTCGCGATCACGATCTCGTCGCGTTTCGCGAAATCGCGCAGCGCGCGGCCGACGATCTCCTCCGACGTGCCGTCCGAATAGATGTTCGCGGTATCGAAGAAGTTGATGCCGGCTTCGACCGCCCGCTGGATGATCGGGCGGCTCTCCGCTTCCGGCAGCGTCCACGGGTGCGAGCCGCGCGACGGTTCGCCGAACGTCATGCAACCCAGCACCAGGCTGGACACTTCCAGCCCTGTCGATCCGAATTTCACGTATTCCATTGCACGCCTCGCCATTGAAGTTGAGCTGACGGCCGGATGCGCGCCGCGCATCGGCCGGACCGTCGCATGGTATCCCGGGCGGCAAAAAGACGTGCGGCGGCGTCGCATCGGACGAAGGGACGTGCGCCGCGGCGCGGGCCGCTTACTTGGCCTGGTCGGCGATCGGCTGCAGGAACGCGGAAAAGCCGGTCAGCATGATCTGCACGCCGATGCACAGCAGCAGGAACGCCGACACGCGCTTCGCGACCTTCGTGCCTTCGCTGCCGAGGTAGCGCGACAGCAGCGCGGAGCGGCTGTAGACCTGCCAGATCACGACCGCGACCAGCACGGACACGGCGATCGACACGATGCTCGACAGCATGAACTCCGACAGCTTGTGCGTGCGGTTCGCGTTCAGCGCGATCGCGGTCGCGATCGAGCCGGGGCCGACCGTCAGCGGCACGGTCAGCGGGAAGAACGCGCGCGTCATGATCGCGTTCGCGTCGATCGGCTTGACCGGCGTGTCGCCGCCGCCCGGCCCGTCGGGTTCGTTCAGCATCTGCCAGCCGGCCACGGCAACCGCGAAGCCGCCGCCGATCCGCAGCGCTTCCATCGAAATCCCGAAGAAATGCAGCACCGGCGTGCCGGCGAAAAACGCGACCAGCAGCACGATGAACGAGTTGAACGCGACCTTCCGGGCGAGCAGGTCCCGCTCGTGTTCGGTGAGCGCCTCGGTCCGTTCGAGAAACAGGAACGCGATGCCGATCGGGTTGATGATGCCGATCAGGCCGGTGAAGCCGAACAGGATCTCGGAGATAAGGCGGTTGACGATCATCGGATGAAGAATCGGTCGGGGCTGGGCCGGCGGGGCGCCGGGGGTCACGCATTGTAGAGCAAGCGCCCGCGGCGCAAAATGCGGGCTCGCCCGTTGCGCCGCCGATCGTCTCCGCTTGCGCTTATTCGGCGCCCGCCTCCCATGCCGGCGGCCGCTTCGCGAAGAACGCGGCGAAGCCTTCCTTCGCTTCCGGCGTCGCCCGCACGCGGGAGATCGTCTGCGCGGTGAACGCCGCGCGCTCGTCGGACGACGGATACTCGCCGATCGTGTCGAAGAAGCGCTTGATCTCCATCAGCGCGTTCGGGCCGTTCCGGCCGAGTTCGGCGAGCGTCCGGTCGAGCGCTTCGTCGAGCGACTCGAGCGGCACGGCCTGGTGGATCAGGCCGATCGCGACCGCCTCGCCGGCGGCGAGCTGCGTCGCGGTGAGCGCGAGCCGCCGCGCCTGGCGCTGGCCGACCGCCTCGACCAGATACGGCCCGATCACGGCCGGCAGGATCCCGAAGCGTGCCTCGCTGACCGAGAAGCGTGCGTGATCGCTCGCAATCACGATGTCGCACGCCGCGCACAGGCCGACGCCGCCGCCGAACGCGTGACCTTGCACGCGCGCCACCGTCGGCTTCGGGCATTGCCGGATCGCGCGCATCATCGCGGCGAACCGCTCCGCATCGCGCAGGTTCGCGGCCGCGTCGTTCGCGCTCGCGCGCTGCATCCACTGCAGGTCGGCGCCGGCGCAGAACGCACGGCCGTCCGAACGCAGCACGATCGCGCGCACGTCGTCGCGTGAGCCGAGCGTGGTGAACGCGCCGGTCAGTTCGGCGATCATCGTCTCGTCGAACGCGTTGAGCACGTCGCCGCGCTGCAACGCGACGGTTGCGATGCCGCGCGCATCGACCGTGACGGCCAGGGTCTTCAATCCATCCATCGAACAGGTTTCCTCGGGTAGAACGGCAAACATCGGAATTACGCGGCCTGGCGGCGGTCGATCACGCGCCGGGCCTTGCCGGTCGCGGTCGCGGGAATGCCGCCCGCCGCCAGCACCGTCACGCCGGACGACACGCCGATCATCGTCTTGATCCGGTGCTGCAGCTCGCGCGCGAGCGCCGCGCGATCGCTTTCGGTGACGGACGCGGCCGCTTCGGAGCGCAGTTCGACCGCGAGGTCGAGCCGGTCCATGTGACCGTCGCGCGACAGCGTGATCTGGAACTGGCCCGACAGCTGCGGCAGCGCGACGACGATCTCCTCGATCTGGCTCGGGAACACGTTCACGCCGCGCACGATCAGCATGTCGTCGGAGCGGCCGGTGATCTTCGCGAGACGGCGCATCGCGCGCGCGGTCGGCGGCAGCAGCGCAGTGAGGTCGCGCGTGCGGTAGCGGATCACCGGCATCGCTTCCTTCGTCAGCGACGTGAACACGAGCTCGCCCTGGCTGCCGTCGGGCAGCACTTCGCCCGTGACGGGATCGATGATCTCCGGATAGAAATGGTCTTCCCAGATTACCGGGCCGTCCTTCGTCTCGACGCATTCGCACGCGACGCCCGGGCCCATCACTTCCGACAGCCCGTAGATGTCCAGCGCGTCGATGCCCACGCGCGTCTCCACTTCCTCGCGCAGCGCCTGCGTCCACGGCTCGGCGCCAAAGATGCCGATCTTCAGCGACGACTCGGCCGGGTCCATCCCCTGCCGCACCATCTCGTCGATCAGGTTCAGCATGTACGACGGCGTGACGAGGATGATCTTCGGCTCGAAGTCGCGGATCAGTTGCACCTGCTTCTCGGTCTGCCCGCCCGACATCGGCACGACCATGCAGCCGAGCCGTTCCGCACCATAGTGAATCCCGAGGCCGCCCGTGAAGAGGCCATAGCCGAACGCGTTGTGCAGCGTGTCGCCCGGGCGGCCGCCGGCCGCGCGGATCGAGCGCGCGGTCACGTTCGCCCAGGTATCGATGTCGCGCGCGGTGTAGCCGACCACCGTCGGCTTGCCCGTCGTGCCGCTCGACGCGTGCACGCGCACGACCTGCTCGCGCGGCACCGCGAACAGCCCGAACGGATAGTTGTCGCGCAAATCGTTCTTGGTCGAGAACGGAAACTTCGCGAGATCGGCGAGCGACTTCAGGTCGTCCGGGTGCACGCCGGCCGCATCGAACGTGCGGCGATAGTGCGGGACGTTGTCGTACGCGTGGCGCAGCGACCACTTCATGCGCTCGAGCTGCAGTGCCTGCAGTTCGTCGCGGCTGGCGGTCTCGATCGGCTCGAGGGCGGCGGCGGGATGCGTCGGGTGGGTCATCGGGGTGCTCCTCCAATGGAGTGATGTCGTTATCGTGTTCGAGGTGACGAAGCCGGCGTTACGACCGGAACGTGCGGCCGGCCGCATTCAGTGCGGCGATGCGCGGCGACACGCGATAGCGGTCCTCGCCGTAGCTCGCCGCCAGGTTCGACAGCACGCGAAACACGCGGCCGATGCCGATCGCATCGGCCCACGCGAGCGGGCCGCACGGGTAGTTCACGCCCTTCTCCATCGCGAGATCGAGATCGGCGGGCGAGCACACGCCCTGGTTCACCGTGTCGGCCGCCTCGTTCGCGAGCATCGCAACGGTGCGCATCGCGACCATGCCCGGCACGTCCGCGATGCCGACGACGCGAAAACCCGCCTGCTGGAACAGGCCGACCGCGTCCGCATAGGCCGCGTCGCTGCACTGGAGCGCACGCGTCAGCGCGACGAGCCCGGCCTGCGTGTAATCGCGCGCCAGGTCGACCAGCACGAGATCGGCCACGCCCGTCTGCGCGGCGCGCGCGGTCGCGGTGCGGCCGTCGGTCAGCGCGATCGACGCGCAGCCGGCCGTCGCGAGCAGGTCGTCGGCATGCGCGCCGGCCTGCCGGGCGCCCGCGATGCGTTCGGTGAAGCGCGTATGCAGCGCGGCGGCCGGGCCGTCCTGCGCAAACAGTGCGACGTCGGCCGGCGCGGCGCGCGGGGCTTCGAGATCGGGCGCGGGCGGCGTCGCGCCGTCCGCATACGAGTAGAAACCGCGCCCCGACTTGCGCCCGAGGAAACCCGCGTTCACGAGTTCCTGCTGGATCAGCGACGGCGTGTAGCGCGGGTCGTTGAAGTACGCGCGGAACACCGATTCGGTCACCGCGAAGTTCACGTCGTGACCGATCAGGTCCATCAGCTCGAACGGCCCCATCCGGAAGCCGCCGGCCTCGCGCATCACCGCGTCGATCGACGCCGGCGCACCACCCTGTTCGTTCAGCACGCGCAGCGCCTCCGCGTAATACGGCCGCGCGACGCGGTTCACGATGAAGCCCGGCGTCGATTTGGCCATCACGGGCTGCTTGCCCCACGCGGCGGCGGTCGCAACCAGCACCTGTGCGACTTCGGGCGCGGTCGCGAGCCCGCTGACCACCTCGACGAGCGCCATCAACGGCGCCGGGTTGAAGAAATGCAGGCCGGCGACGCGCTGCGGCGCGCGCAGCCCGGCCGCGATGGACGTAATCGAAATCGACGACGTGTTGGTCGCCAGCAGGCACGCGTCGTCGACATGGCGCTCGAGCGTCGCGAAGATCTCGCGCTTCACGTCGAGCCGCTCGGCGGCCGCCTCGACGATCAGCGCGGCACCCGCGAAATCGGCCAGCGCACGCACCGCGCGGAGCCGGCTGCCTGCCGCATCGGCCTGTGCCGGTTCGAGCCGCCCCTTCTCCGCGAGCCGCGCGAACTGCGCGCGGATGCCGGCCAGTGCCTTGTCGCAAGCGGCTTCGTTCAGGTCGTACAGCAGCACCGTATGGCCGGCCGCCGCCGCGACCTGCGCAATGCCCGCGCCCATCGCGCCGGCGCCGATCACGCCGACGACTGCCGACGGCGCCAGCGCGCCCGGGTTCACCGAATGTGCAGAAGAAACAGCCATCGCTTGCGATCCGTCATGAAGTGGAAGTGCGAGCGATTATAAACCGACCGGTCGGTAGATTTATGTCAGGGCGTGCCCGAATTTGTCGTGCAAGAGACCGTTACGGAAACTGCAAAGACAAAAAATTCGAACGTTCGGGGCACTTTTTGCAAACCGAAAGGTCAATGAAAGCGTTCGAATATGAGATAGCGACCCCCGAACGCCTGATAAAATCCGGCAAACCACCGGATTTCAGGGGGAAACCGCGTGTCACGCCGCCACTGCCGTCCATTGCCGGCCGCCCTTCCGGGGTCGGAACCGAGCCTCCGGCACGCGCGTCGTCTCACGCGCCCGCCTCGCGGTTTGCGGCGGGCGCATCGAATCGTTTCATCCCGCGACGGGCTCCGGCCCGCCCGCGCCCCTCGCTGCCTCGCGGCGGCGAACCCAGGGCAACACCGTTGCGTGCTGCCATCTTTCGGTTTCATCATCCTCGTTCGGCGGATAGTACGGCCGGGCTTCGTCAACCCGTGACGGCGCGTCGCGCGCCGCCACTCGCATAAGGAAACCCTCCATGCCGCTCTCGTCCAACCAGCTCCCGCGCTGGACCCTCGTGGCCCCGCTTGCCGCATGGCTGGTCCTCGCGCTGTCGCGCGTCGTGCCGGCCGAAGGCCTCGTCATCGCGGTGTTCGCCGCCGCACTCGCCGGCGCCGTGTTCGCCGCCGTCCACCACGCCGAAGTCGTCGCCCATCGGGTCGGCGAACCGTTCGGCACGCTCGTGCTCGCAGTCGCCGTGACCGTCATCGAAGTCGCGCTGATCGTGTCGGTGATGCTCGGCGCCGGCCCCGAGAAATCGGGCCTCGCACGCGACACCGTGTTCGCCGCCGTGATGATCATCTGCAACGGTATCGTCGGCATCTGCCTGCTGGTCGGCGCATGGAAGCACGGCGAGCAGGACTTCCAGGGGCGCGGCGCGAGCAAGGCGCTCGCGGTGCTGGCTTCCCTGTCCGTGCTGTCGCTCGTGATGCCGAACTACCTGAACGCCGCACCGGGCCCGTTCTTTTCGAAATCGCAGCTCGCGTTCGCCGGCGTGTCGTCGCTCGTGCTGTACGGCGCATTCGTGTTCGTGCAGACCGTGCGTCACCGCGACTACTTCCTCACCGCGCACGACAGCGCGAACGAATCGGTTCACGCGGCGCCGCCGAGCAGCCGCACCGCGCTGATCAGCCTGCTGCTGCTGTTCGCGAGCCTCGTCGCGGTCGTGCTGCTCGCGAAGCTGCTGTCGCCGGCCGTCGAGCATGCCGTATTGCGGCTCGGTGCGCCCGAAGCCGCGGTCGGTATCGTGATCGCCGCGCTCGTGCTGCTGCCGGAAGGGCTCGCGGCCGTCACCGCCGCACGCGCGAATCGCCTGCAGACCAGCATGAACCTTGCGCTCGGGTCGGCGCTCGCGAGTATCGGGCTCACGATCCCGACCGTCGCGGCCGTGTTCATCTGGGTCGGCCAGCCGCTCACGCTCGGCATCGGCCCGATGGAAACCGTGCTGCTGGCACTGACGCTGCTCGTCAGCACGCTGACGCTCAGCCAGGGCCGCACGACGGTGCTGCACGGCGTCGTGCACCTGTCGCTGTTCGCCGCCTACCTGTTCCTGTCGATCACCCACTGACGCCCACCTGCGCGCGGCCCGGCGAATCACCTCCGCCGGGCCGCGCGCCGTCCTTCACGTCCCTTCCTTTTCGTTCACTTCACGCCGCCGTCAGCGCACCGGAATCACCAGACGCTGGCCCGCCAGGATCAGGTTCGGGTTCGCGAGGTTGTTGCGGCGTTGAATCTCGCGATAGCGCTGGCCGCTGCCGAGCTTGCTCGCCGCGATCATGTTCAGCGTGTCGCCCGCCTTCACCACGTACGTGTGTTCGCCCGACGCGGCCGCGGTCGTCACCGCCTGGTCGCTGACGAAATACTTGCGCAGCAGCTCGAGATACTGCGGCGACTGCTTGAGCTTCGCGATCGCGGCGTTCAGGTAGATCAGCAGATCCTGGTCATCCGCGCGCACGCCGATCTTGTACGCGATGTTCGAGCCGTCGAGCTTGGTCACCGCGAATTTCAGGTCGGTGCCCTTGATCGAGCTGACCGCGAACGGATAGTCGTAGATGAACGCATCGACCGTGTGGCCGTCGATGCTCTTCGCGATGAACGCCGGATCGGAATCGTCGACTTCGACGAACTTCACGTTCGGATACTGGCGCGTGACGAACGCACGCACGTCCGGGTCGCCCTTCAGGATGCCGACCGTCTTGCCCGTGAGATCGTCGATCGAGCGGATGGCGGAGCCTTGCCGCACGATCAGCGAATAGCCGAAATCGTCGACGTACGGCACCGAATAGACGACGCCTGCCGGCGTGTTGTCCGGGAACGTCAGCCCGTCCATCGCCACGTCGACCACGTGGTTTCCCTTCGCGTCCGTATCGAGCAGTTGTTTCGGCACGCCGGGGTACGTGTCGACCTCGTGGCGCGTATCGACGACGACCGGCTTGCCCCCGTGCGAGAACGACGGGTCCGCGAACAGCAGCCGCGCGAACTCGACGTTGAAGCCGTGCGGCGAGCCCTTGTCCTCGCCGAAGAACGGTTCGCTCGGGTTCTGCACCGAGATCCGCACGATGCCGTTTTCGGCGATCGATTTCAGCGTGCTGGCCTGCGGCGTGAAACCGGCCGGCAGCACGCTGGCCGACGGCGGCGTCTGCGCCGACTGGCCGCTGTCGCCGTTTTGCGCGGATGTCGAGGCCGGGGCCGCGTCATGCGCGGGAATCAGCGTCGACAGGCCGCCCTGATGAACGATCCATACGCCGACGAGCACTACCAGAAACGCGATGGCGCCAAGCAGTTTTTTCATGGTTGCGTGCCTGCAGGAAGTTATTGTTGTTTCGACGGCAGCTGCGCGGGGTTCGCCGCGTCGAGCCCGGGCGCGTGCGGGGCATTCGCCACCGCCTGCTGCTGCGCCTGCTTGACCTCGGGGTTATCCATCAGCGACGTCTCCATTTCGGAGAACGCCTTGTTGACCGAGCGCATCACCGAATCGACGGCCACGTCGGTCTTGATCTGCTCGAACGTGTCGGACGCCTGCCGGCCCGCGAGCTTGTTCATCTGCTGCGCCGCCTGCGACATGTCCCACATCGCCTTCGCGCGGTCGATCGCCGACGCGAAGTTCTTCAGCTCGGCCTGCACCTGCTTGTAGCGCCCCTCGCGGAACGAGAGCAGTTGCTTCATCGTGTCGAGCTGCTGCCTGAAGCGCGGCGCGTCGTCCGGATACTGCTTCTCGAACAGTTCCGTCTTGTTCTCGAAGTTCTTCACCTCGGTACGGAACGCGGTGATGCTGTCCGCGAATTTCTGTGCCGCCTGGCGCTTTTCCGCGAGCTGGTTGATCAGCGTCTCGATCGGATTCGCCTGCGCCTCCTCGACGATCATCTTCACCTTCTGGTTCGCGAACTTCATCGCGATGACCGGCGCCAAGTAGATCGCGCCGAGACCGATCACGCCCGCCGTGACCAGCGCGATCACTCCCTTCAGGATGAACAGCGCGGCCGGTGCCGCGATCGCGACGCCGGCGATGATGATCGCCCACTTGACCAGCTTGACCTTGCCACTCCCCGAACTGCCGTTTGCTTCTTCATTCGAAAGCTGCGACATGAGTTTTTCTCCTTGAACCTCGAACCGAACTGCTTGCGTGTGCTCTTTCAAGCTCAATCGAAATGCTTCGGACTTCGGTGCCGCCGGGCAGCCAGGTAAAGCCGGCGGCGCAATACAAGGACGGGCGCGACGGGCGTCACGAGACGCCGGTGTAGGCGCCGTTCAGGATGCGGTAATGAAGGATGGCGGACGGTGCCGCGATGCGGCGCGCCGGACGGGCGCCGTTCATCGTCGCGGCTCGCGCGCGAACGGGAAAGCGTACCGAGGCACGGTACGAAACGGGATGACGGATACGTGACGCGGCGGGCGTCGGGAGAAGCGTGGTTCCGGCGGGCCGACAGACGCGGGGCCGGTATTCCGGTACGAGTGCGTAAAGGCTCATCGTTGTTCTTCTGCATATCGCGGGTGCAGGAACCGCGCGGCCGGCGCGTCCCGCTCCAAATGCACGGACGTATCCTGCGCCGACCGGCATGCAGCGTCAAGCAGTTGTCGCAGTGCAGCGAAGCGCTGCGTTCCTCCGCTGGAACACCGGCAGCGAAACGGCTTTCAGTACGGTAAGGATTCGCAGGACTGCGACCCGTCGTGCTCGGTCAGGATTGCTTGTCATCGCATGCGCCCCCTTCCGGACTGAAAGCTTGTCACATCGCCCGGGCGGATTCCCCGGCGCATCACGTCACGCGCCGCCCTGCTCCTGCGCGAGAAACCGCTCGACCATCGCGTTGAACACCGGCAACGCAGGATTGTCGTTGTCCGTGCGCCATGCGAGATACAGCTCGGCCGCCACGTCGGTGCCCGCCAGCGGCCGGAACACCACGCCGTCGACATGCAGTTCGCGCGCCGACGCCGGCACGAGTGCGGCACCCAGGCCCGCGCGCACGAGGCCCAGGATCGTATGCGTCTGCCCGACGTAATGCAGGTAGTTCGGCAGCCGCCCCGCGTTCGCGAACAGGCCCGAGATCAGGTCGTGGAAGTATTTCCCCTCGTTCGGCGAATACGCGATGAACGGCTGCCGGTCGAGATCGTCGGGGCCGATGCGCTCGCACGCGGCGAGCGGCGCCCCCTCCGCGACCGCGACCAGCATCGGTTCGCGCTGCACGAGCCGGTATTCGAGCGGCTGGCGGGCGGCCCGCTGACGCACGAAGCCCGCGTCGAGCATCCGTGACGCCAGCGCGTCGATCTGCACGGTCGACACCATCTCTCGCAATTCGACGTCGACGTCCGGCAGCGCGTGCGCGGCATGCGCCAGCAGCATCGGGATCATCCGGTACGCGCTGACCGCCGTGAAGCCGAGCGTGATGCGGCCGGCGCCGCCATGCGCGACGCGCTGCGCGGCCTGCTCGGCCCGAGCGGAGAATTCGAGAATGTGCCGCGCGTCGCGCAGGAACCGCTCGCCGGCCGCGGTCAGGCTGACCTGCCGGCTGCTGCGTTCGAGCAGCGCGATGCCGAGCGCATGCTCGAGCAGCTGGATCTGCCGGCTGAGCGGCGGCTGGGTCATGAAGAGCCGCCGGGCCGCGCGACCGAAATGCAGCTCCTCGGCGACCGCGACGAAGCAGCGAAGCTGGTGCAGTTCAATCATGCAATTCTTGAATCGATCGATAGTCTCTGGACGTTAGACCGATATCGATACGATTTCCATACTCGATTGCACCCGATGCACGGCCCGGGCCTAGCAGGACGTCAAGCGCGCTTGCGGCCGCCGGGCGACTGTTCGGTGGTCAGCCGGTCGAGTTCGCGCAGGTCGTCCTCCAGCGCGGGCGTGAGCGTCGTGCGCAGGTGGTCGAGGAACGTGCGGATCTTCGCATCGAGATAACGACGCGTCGCGTAGACGGCATACACGCTCACCGTCTGCAGCCGATACTCGGGCAGCACGCGGATCAGCCGCCCTTCGCGGATGTCGTCGAGCACCGTATACAGCGCGACGCACGCGATCCCGCGCCCGGCGCGCACCGCGACACACAGGGCGTCCGGCACGTTGACCTGGAACGGCGCGGGCTGCAGCTCGTAAATGGCCTCCTCGCCATCGCTGCGCTCGAGCCGCCATTCGCCGGCCGGCGATGCGGGCGTGTCGAGGCGCAGGCACACGTGGTTCGGCAATTCGTCGGGCGTCTGCGGCGTGCCGTGGCGCGCCAGGTATTCGCGCGACGCGACGAGCACGCTGCAGCTCGTGCCGCAGGTCTGCGCGACGTAGCCCGAATCGGGCAGTTGCGACGCCGTCACGATCGATACGTCATAACCCTCCTCGACGAGATTCGGCATCCGCTGCGCGAGCGTCAGCTCGACCGACACGTCGGGGTTGTCCTCCTGGTAGCGGACGATCGACGACACGACATGACTCTGCCCGAGCCCCGTCATCGCGTGGATGCGCATCTTGCCGCTCGGCCGCAGCAGTGCGTTGCGCGCCTCCGCGTTCGCGTAGTCGATTTCCGCGAGGATCGATTTCGCGCGCTCGAAATAGCGTTCGCCGCTTTCGGTGAGGCCGAGATGGCGCGTCGTGCGATGCAGCAGGCGCGTCTGTACGTGCGCTTCGAGGTTCGAAACCGCGCGCGACACCTGCGCGGTGGTCGCGTCGATTTCCTTCGCGACCGCAGTAAAACTGCCGGCTTCGACAACGCGCACGAACAGGCGCATGTTTTCGAGCATGTCCATTGAATTAGCTTGGGGAGAGTCAGTGGGGAGGCGTCGGCAGCGCTCGCGTCAGGTGGGGAACGGAACGCAGCCGCGAACCACGTCGAATCGATCACCGTGCCGGGAGAAAGGCGGGAGAGCGGGCATCGCGTACGTGGTTCTGGCATGAAGGGGGGATTCAGTGGCCCGAATTGTACGCCGCTACAGACAAATTTGCGCTATTGCCACGACCATAAACTTTCATCGGATGAAAGGTTTTTGCAAGACATGCGTGTCACGCACATGCACCGCCTTGATGCGGCGCGACAATTTATATCACAACACGATATAATTCGCGGCTCGTCGCTGCGCGCGCCCGCGCTGTCATCTTTACCGCTTACCGTCCATGTCGTCAGGCTCCCCTTCGTCGCGCCGCACGTTGCGGCAATGGCTGCACAGCTTCATTCCCCAGCCGATGTCGCTGGGCTGGCGCGAGCGCCTGCGTTCGTGCACGGGCGCGCTCGTCGGCATCGCGACCGTCGGCGTGACCATGCGCGTGCTGCCTGGCGTACCGGGCCTCGTGCCGCTGCTCGTCGCGCCGATGGGCGCATCGGCCGTGCTGCTGTTCGCGGTGCCGGCGAGTCCGCTCGCGCAGCCGTGGTCGATCATCGGCGGCAATCTCGTCGCGGCGACGGTCGGTGTCGCCTGCGCACAATGGATCGCCGATCCGATCACGGCCGCCGCGGTCGCGATCGCGTGCGCGATCGGCGGCATGTTCGCGCTGCGCTGCGTGCACCCGCCGTCGGGCGCCGTCGCGCTCACGGCCGTGGTCGGCGGCCCCGCGATCCATTCGCTCGGGTTCAGCTTCGTGCTGGAGCCGATCGCGCTGCAATCGGCCATCCTGCTGTCCGCCGCACTCGCCTATCACACGCTGACCGGGCACCGCTACCCGCACGGCGGCGTGCGCCCCGAAGCGAAACCGCAGGCGGGCGCCGCCGCACCGGCGCGCGGCCGCTTCACACGCGGCGACCTCGACGCGGTGCTCAAGCGCCGCAGCGAATGGCTCGACGTCGATCCGGACGACCTGGAAGCGCTGCTGCGCGAAACCGAGATGCAGGCCTACACACGCACGTTCGGCCAGCTCTCGTGCGCCGACCTGATGACGAAGGATGCGATCGAAGTCGCGCCGTCGACATCGGTAATGACCGCGCTCACGCTGCTCGACCGCCATCGCGTGAAGGCGCTGCCCGTCGTCGACGGCGAAGGCCGCCTGACCGGCATCGTCACGCGCGCCGACCTCACGCGCCCGCTGCGCCGCCCGACCCCGTGGTGGCAACGCCTGTCCGCGCGGCTGCCGCAATCGTTCGGCGGCCAGCCGGCGAGCGTCGCCTCGGTGATGACACGCGACGTCGCGTGCGTGCCGGAAACGATGCCGATCACCGCGCTCGTCCCGCTGTTGACGCATTCGGGCCACCACCACATTCCGGTCGTCGATGAATCGCACCGGCTCGCCGGGATCATTACCCAGACGGATCTCGTCACGGGCCTTTATCGGCAGACGCAAATGCTCGAGGCTGCCTGACGTATGCCGCGCTCGTAACGCCATGTAGCGGCCGGTGCTACGAGGCGTGCATCCTATCCGCACGAATTCGGCCATTTATATCATGTTGTGATATATTTCACGCTACCGTAACCGACTGACCGACCGCCCCCGATGAACGATACCCGACGCGCGCTGACGAAAAGCGATTTCCAGCAACTGTCCGAGTTCCGCTACCAGATGCGCCGCTTCGAGCGCTTCTCCGAGCGCGCCGCGCAAAGCGAAGGCGTGACGCCGCTGCAATACCTGCTGTTGCTGCACATCAAGGGCTACCCGCATCGCGAATGGGCGACCATCGGCGAACTCGCGGAACGCCTGCAGGCGCAGCATCACGGAGTCGTCGCGCTGGTCACGCGCTGCGAAGCGCTCGGCCTCGTGAAGCGCAAGACGAGCGAAGCGGATCGCCGGCAGGTCGAGGTTCACCTCGAGCCGGCCGGCGAGACGCTGCTCGCCCGCCTCGCGGCCATGCATCGCGCCGAGCTGAAGTCGCTCAAGGACGCGTTCCAGGTTCCACAGATCGATTACTGACCCATGCTTTTTCCATGCCGATGAACGCACCACACAAACGCGATTTCTCGACCAACGAACGCCTGCCCGGGATCGCGTTGCTTGCCGCCGGGATCGGCCTGCTCGGCACGCTTGCCGCGTTCGTGCTGTTGAGCCTGATCCATCTGTTCACGAACCTGTTCTTCTTTCAGCAGTTCTCGTTCGTCGACCGCTCGCCCGCGAACAACACGCTCGGCGCGTGGGTGATCGTGGTGCCGGTGATCGGCGGGCTGATCGTGGGGTTGATGGCGCGCTTCGGTTCGGAAAAGATCCGCGGCCACGGCATTCCTGAAGCGATCGAGGCGATCCTGTTCGGCAAGAGCCGCATGTCGCTGAAGGTCGCGATCCTCAAGCCGCTGTCGTCCGGCGTCGTGATCGGCAGCGGCGGCCCGTTCGGCGCCGAAGGCCCGATCATCATGACGGGCGGCGCGCTCGGCTCGCTGATCGCGCAGTGCGTGCACGTCACTGCCGCCGAGCGCAAGACGCTGCTCGTCGCCGGTGCGGCCGCCGGCATGACGGCCGTGTTCGGCACGCCGGTCGCCGCCGTGCTGCTCGCGGTCGAACTGCTGCTGTTCGAATGGCGTCCGCGCAGTTTCCTGCCGGTCGCACTGGCATGCGCGGTGGCGGGTTTCGCCCGCGCCGTGTTCTTCGGCGTCGATCCGCTGTTTCCGCTGACGACGGCCGCGCCGACGCCCGTCGCGCTGCTGTCGTGCATCGTCGCGGGCCTGCTGTCGGGCTTGCTCGCATGCGGGCTGTCGGCCGCGCTGTACCGCGTCGAGGACACCTTCGCGAAGCTGCCGGTGCACTGGATGTGGTGGCCCGCGCTCGGCGCGATCGTGATCGGCATCGGCGGCTGGCTCGAGCCGCGCGCGCTCGGCGTCGGCTACGACGTGATCGGCGACCTGCTGCACCAGCACATCGCCTTGAAGATCGCGCTCGCGCTGCTGCTCGTGAAAGCCGTGATGTGGGTGATCGCACTCGGCTCGGGCACGTCGGGCGGCGTGCTCGCTCCGCTGCTGATGCTCGGCGCCGGCCTCGGCACCGTGCTGTCGCCGATACTGCCGGGCGGCGACCCGACACTGTGGCCGCTCGTGTGCATGGCCGCGACCCTCGGCGCAACGCTCGGCGCCCCGCTCACCGCGATCGTGTTCGCGTTCGGCCTCACGCATGACGCGAACGCGTTGCTGCCGCTGCTCGCGGCGACGCTCGTCGCGCACGGCTTCGCGACCATCGCGATGAAACGCTCGATCATGACGGAAAAGATCGCACGCCGCGGCTATCACATCTATCGCGAATACGGCGTCGATCCGCTCGAGCGGCACGACATCGGCGAAGTGATGACGTCCGCCGACTTGCTCGTCACGATCGACGGCGCGGCGACGCTCGATGCCGTCGAATCGCGGTACTTCTGCGCGAAGCAGACGCACCGTGCGTACCCGGTCGTGCAGAACGGGCGCCTGCTCGGTCTCGTCGATCGCGCGACGCTCGATGCACAGCGCGCACAGGCTGCACCCGACACGCCGATCTCGCGCGCGTTCGCCAATCGTGCGCCGGCGGTTGCCCAAGCGCACGAATCGTGCCGCGTCGTCGCATCGCGACTCGCGATGCTCGGGCTCGAGCGCCTGCCCGTCGTCGCCGACGAGCAATCGATGCGCATCACGGGCATCGTATCGCGCAGCGACCTCATCAAGCCCGCGTTGCAGCACTTCGACGACGAACAGAAACGCGAGCGCTTCCGCCCGATCGTCCCGGCCAACCTGCGCGACATCGGCACGCGCAAGGCCGGCTGACCCATCGCGCCGCGCGGCACCCTCGCCGCGCACGACCCGCTCGCGTCACCTCTGCGCACGACGCGGCACGCCCGTCGCGTGCCGCCTCGCATTCCGTCGCTTTCCCTGTTTAAAGTTGGTTAACAATTCGACGGCCGAAAGTTTGTCATCATGGTGCTCATGCGACGGGGCCATCAATCAGCCATTCCACTGCGCGATCAAATAAAGAGTTGCGGCACGGCATGCACATGCATGCCGCTCGCCGCGACCATCACTTCACCACACGACCGGGCAGCGCGCCGACCACGCCGCGCATGACGTCGAACCGCACACGATGCATGCCGTGCCGCAGCAAAGTGCACAGCATCGGAGTCGCCATTTGGCAAGCGCGTTAACAACTTGTTTCGGAATAGCCGGAACCGTGCTTGTTCGATGCGATCTCACTTGCACGCAGTCCTGCTGCGCATCCCACTCAATCAATCACGACTCGAGGGAGATAACGTGAACGCGAAATACTTACCGCTCATCGCATTGACCGTGGCATTTTCTGCTCATGCAGCCGATTCTGCCCTCCAAAACGTGGGACAAAGCCAGAAGCCCGCCGACCAGGTCGCGCAATGCATCGCCAAGACCTGGGCCGACAAGTCGCAGCAACAAGTGACGTCGCAGTATGAACTCGCGAACGGCCTCGCCATGGCCGTGTATGCGCCGGGCCAGCAGCCGCCGAACGGCGCCGCGGCCGTCGTGCGCCCGGCCAACGCCGCGAATGCAAAGACGTGGGTTGGCTTCCGCGGCGGAGACGCATCGTCGGCCGGCGACATCAACGCCTGCCTGTAAGAGAACAGGCGCTCCGGATGGCCTTGCGCCATCCGCTTGTGACAGGCCCCGCTTCGGCGGGGCTTTTCTTTTACTGCGCGCGTCTTACAGGTAGCTGCAGACGTAATCGAGCGTCTCGAGCACTTCGATGTCGAAACGGCTCTTGCCCGGCACCGAGAACGATTCGCCGGCGCCGTAGGTCTGCCATTCGCTGCTGCCGTCGAGCTTCACGCGGCACTTGCCGGCCTGCACTTCCATCAATTCGGGCGCATCGGTGCCGAAGTTGAGCGCGCACGGCAGGATCACGCCGAGCGTCTTGCGCGTGCCGTCCGGGAAGAGCACGGTATGCGACACGCACTTGCCGTCGAAATAGACGTTCGCGCGCTTGACGACCGATACGTTGTCGAATTGGGTTGCACTGGTCATGAAATGCCTCTGATTGCTGGATGCCGGATGGCGATGTGGTTGGAGGCCGGCCGGAGCGGCGGGCCGGCCGCTATGATACCGGCTCGCGCGGCAGACGCCGCAATGACGTGGCCGCTGCGCAAGCCACGTACCCGCCGGGCGACGGCAACGCCGCACGCCAGATCATCAGGATAACGACGCAACGACGGTCGCTGCCCGCGGGTGCAGGTTCACATCAGCCCCTTGCGCCTCGCGGAATCGCGCAGGCAATCGAGCAACATCGCCGCTGCCGGCGTCAGCGGGCTGTCGCGACGCGTGATGACCTGCACCGAGACGGCCGGCAACCGCTCGCGGATCGGCAGGACCGCGAACTGGTCGCGCGCCCACTCGCCCTGCAGCAGCTGCTCGGGCATCGAGGCAATCAGGTCGCAGCCCATCATCAGGCTGCGCGCGAGCCCGAAGCTCGGGCATTCGACGACGCGCGCCGGCACCGGCAACCCGTAGGCGACGAACGAATTGAACAACACCTGCGTCGAACTTTCGGGCGACGGATTCATCAGCCAGTCGGCTTCGACGAGATCGGCGAGCGACGTGGCCGATGCGAGCGGATGCCCCTTGCGCGCGACGATCAGCGAACGGCTCGAATACAGTTCGGCGTGATCGAACTCGGCGGCCAGCAGTTCGGGCACGACGACGGCCACCGCGAAATCGAGCGAGCCGTCGTGCAGCCGCGGCAGCGCGACGCCCGGAAACCCTTCGACGATACTGACGCGCGCCACCGGAAAACGCCGCCGGAACGCGCGAAACGCATCGGGCAGGATCGTCACCGCGGCGGCCGGCGTGACCGCCGCCGCGACGGAGCCCGTCATCGCCCCTTGCGCCTGCTCGATGTCGTCGCGGGCGCGCTGCATTTCGGCGACGATCAGCCGCGCGCGCACCTGCAACTGCTGGCCGAACGCGGTGAGCTGGACGCCGCGCGCGGTGCGCACGACGAGCGACACGCCGAGCGCGATCTCCAGCTCCTTGACCGCCTTCGTCAGTGCCGCCGGCGACACGTTCAGGCGCCGCGCGGCCGCGCGAATGCTCCCCTCTTCCGCGACGGTGACGAACGCTTTCAGCTGATGGTATTTCATGGCGGCGACGCATGATCCGTGGAAACCCTGTGCTGCACGGCACACACCGGCTCAGGGTATTCCCGAGCGGCAACCGGTGGTGAGCACCAAAGCAATTTATCAGCTTCTGGTACGCAAAAGAAATTTATATGCTTGCTCGTCATATGTGCGTCAAACGCCCCAGCCGCCCCACAGGAGAGACCATGCTGCAAGCCGTGAACCCCGTCATCCCCGGTATCGCCGCGATCGCGCCCGAGCTGGTCGAGGTGCGTCGTCGCATCCACGCTCACCCCGAACTCGCATTCGAGGAAACGCTCACGAGCGACCTCGTCGCCGAGCTGCTCGCCGGCTGGGGTTACGACGTGCATCGCGGCATCGGCAAGACGGGCGTGGTCGGCGTGCTGCGCGAAGGGCAAGGCATACGCACGGTCGGGCTGCGTGCCGACATGGATGCACTGCCGCTCGCGGAAGCCACCGGCCTGCCGTACGCGAGCCGCCATGCGAACAAGATGCATGCATGCGGCCACGACGGCCACACCGCGATGCTGCTGTGCGCGGCGCGCCACCTCGCGGCAACGCGCCAGTTCTCCGGCACGCTGAACCTGATCTTCCAGCCGGCCGAGGAAAACTTCGGCGGCGCGAAGGCGATGATGGACGACGGCCTGTTCGACCGTTTCCCGTGCGACGCGATCTTCGCGATCCACAACATGCCGGGCCGCGCGGCCGGCGACATGGCCTTCCGCACCGGCGCCGCGATGGCATCGGCCGACCGCGTGACGATCACGCTGCGCGGTGTCGGCGGCCACGGCGCGATGCCGCATTTCGCGCGCGATCCGATGTCGGCCGCGGGCAGCATCATGGTCGCGCTGCAGACGATCGTCGCGCGCGAGGTCGATGCGCAGCATGCGGCCGTGATCACGGTCGGCAGCGTGCAGGCCGGCGAGACCTTCAACATCATTCCCGAAACCGTCGTGATGAAGCTGTCGGTGCGCGCACTGAACGCCGACGTGCGCGCACTGCTCGCGCGCCGCATCGAAGGGCTCGCGAAAGGCCAGGCGGAGAGCTTCGGCGTCACGGCGGAAGTCGACTACGACTACGGCTACCCGGTGCTCGTCAATCACGCGGAGCCGACTGCATTCGCGGCCGACATCGCACGCCAGATGCTCGGCGCCGAGCGTGTCGAAACCGACGCCGCGCCGCTGATGGGCAGCGAGGATTTCGCGTTCATGCTCGAAGCGCGCCCCGGCTGCTACGCATTCATCGGCAACGGGACCGGCAGCAAGGGCGGCTGCATGGTGCACAACCCCGGCTACGACTTCAACGACGACATTCTCGCGATCGGCGCGAGCTACTGGGTTCGCATCGCCGAAGCCTGGCTCGCGGCCTGACGGCCCTTCATCCCATCGTTTCGCGCCAACCGGGGGAACCCCACATGGAAACGTCCGCCCTTTCGCTCGCCGGCACGCCGGTCGATGCTCGCGCCGCCGCGAAGAAACGCCGGCTGATCGCGGCCGCCGCCGTCGGCAACGCGCTCGAGTTCTACGACTTCACGGTCTACAGCTTCTTCGCGATCCTGATCGGCAAGCTGTTCTTTCCCGTGCATTCGTCGTTCGGGCAATTGATGCTCGCGGTCGCGAGCTTCGGTGTCGGCTTCGTCACGCGCCCGCTCGGCGGGCTCGTGATCGGCATGTATGCCGACCGCGCCGGCCGCAAGAAGGCGATGATCCTCACGCTGTTGCTGATGGCGCTCGGCACCGCGACGATCGCCGTCGCGCCGACCTTCGCGCAGATCGGCCTCGCCGCCCCGCTGCTGCTCGTGCTCGCGCGCCTGCTGCAAGGGTTCGCGTCGGGCGGCGAAGTCGGCGCGTCGACCACGCTGCTGCTCGAACAGGCGCCGCAGCATCGTCGCGGTTTCTACGCATCGTTCCAATTCTCGAGCCAGGGACTCGCCGCGCTCGCCGGTGCGCTGACCGGCGTCGCGCTGACGTCGACGCTCAATGCCGCGCAGCTCGAAAGCTGGGGCTGGCGCGTCCCGTTCATCATCGGCACGCTGTTCGTGCCGCTCGGCTACTGGCTGCGCCGCACCGTCGAGGAAGTGCCGGCCGCCGCGCCCGCCGCCACGCATGACGAGCCGGTCGCATCGCTGCCGCTCGCCGACGTGCTGCGCCATCACGGCAAGGCCGTGTTCGCGGGCCTCGGCGTAACGATCGGCGGCACGTCGATCCACTACATCATCGTGTTCTACATGGCGATCTACGGCGTGCAGGTGTTGCATCTGCCGACCTGGCTGTCGATGACGGCCGGCTGCGTCGCGGGCGCGATCCTGATGCTCGTGACGCCGATCGGCGGCCACCTGTCCGACGTCTACGGGCGCAACCGGATCGTCTGGTGGACGCGCATCGCGCTGATGGCCGCGATCTACCCGGCGTTCATCGCGCTGAACCGCTGGCCGGGCGCCGCATCGCTACTGTCGATCATCGCCGCGCTGTCGATCGTGCACGCGATCAACATCGGCGCGACGGGTGCGATGCTCGGCGAGCTGTTCCCGCGTGCGGTGCGTGCGACGGGCGGCGCACTCGTGTACAGCGTGGGCGTCGCGATCTTCGGCGGCTTCGCGCAGTTTTTCGTCACGTGGCTGATCGCGGCAACCGGGAATCCGAATGCGCCGGCGTGGTATGCGATTGGTTGCGGTGCTTTCACGCTGCTCGCGATTCGCTGCATGGACGAAAAAGCAGGGAAGGCACTCGACTGACCGGTGGGCGATGCCGGATGCACGATTGACGCATTGCGTGCGTATCGGGCATGATCGCTCCATGCGCCACACCACGACCACCTCCTCGACCACGACACGCACGACCGCCTTCGGCTGGCTCGTGCGGCGAGTGCGCGCAAGGTCGTAGCGCCACGATTCCTCACAGGCCCCGCCGGTTCCGGACGGGGTCTTGTCGTTTCTCCGTCCATATCGGTCACTCAGGAGAAACGCCATGCCCGAAGTCTCTTCCCCGAAACGCGCCCTGCTCGTCGTCGACATGCAGGTCGGCCTGTATCACGGCCCCGAGCGTCCGTACGACGGCGAACGCGTGCTCGCGAACATCAACCGGTTGATCAATCGCGCGCATGAAGCCGGTGCACCGGTATTCGCGGTGCGGCACACCGGCCCCGCCGGTTCGCCGATCGCGCCCGACTCGCCGCTGACCGCACTGCTGCCTGAACTCGCAATCGATGCCGCACGCGATACCGTGTTCGCCAAGACGCAGTCGAGCTGCTTCACCGGCACGCCGCTCGCCGCATGGCTGCATGCGGCCGGCATCGGCGAGATCGTGATTGCGGGGATGAAGACGCAGTACTGCGTCGATACGACGTGTCGCGCGGCCGGCGATCTCGGTTTTCGCGCGGTGCTCGTGACCGATGCGCACACCTGCATGGATACGCCCGAACTGCCGGCCGAGCGGATCATTGCGCATCACAATGCGACGCTTGGGGGCCCGTTCGCGACGCTCACCACGACCGACGCATGCGTGTTCTGACCGGCACCGGTCACACCGTCAACGCAACAACGCAACAACGCAACAACGCACGGACGGCAACCGCCCGTGCGTTGTTGCGTGCAAGGCGTCTACCTTCGCCGCTCAGAACGTATGCATCATCCCCACATACGCCCCTGTCTGCGACTCGCCCGTCATCGGGCTCGTACCCGACGTCGCGTCGCGCGGCGTCGCGAGCAGCGAGAAGTTCGAGTTGCCGCCGTTGCGCACATACGCGACCGTGCCGTACAGGAACGTGCGCTTCGACAGGTTGTACGTGGTGCCGAGCACGTACATCATCGCGTGCCCCGACGGATCGTGCGACGCGTCGCCGCCGCCGTCGCCCACCTTCACGTAGTAACCGCCGCCCGTCACGGCCCATTGCGGCGTCGCAGTGTAGGTCGCACCGAGCCAATAGTGATCGGCGCGATCGGCCACCCCGGCCGGGCTGTCCGGCGCCTGGTAGTGCGTATACGCGCCCTGGATCTTGAACTTCGACACCTTGACGTTCGCACCGACGAAATATTCGCGCGACGCGGTGAAGATGTTGCTGAACTTGCCGTTGTTGTCGCGCAGTTCATCGTAGATGCCACGTACGTCGAGCAACGGCGAGTGGTACGAGATCATGATCCCGTCCGAGCGGCCGAAGTCGTCGGCCGCTCCATAGTTGAAGCCGCGCGACTGGTTGCCGAACGCATATTGCGCCTGCACGTCGAAGCCGCCGATCACGGGGCTGTGATATTCGATGTTGTTGCTGGTCTGCTGCCAGTTGCGGCCGCGCACGAGCGATGCCGACGAAAACGCCTGCTGGACGAACGGGTCGAATTCCCACACCCCGTCGCTGTCGATGAACAGGTTTCGGCCGGCCTGCAGCTGGCCCCACGTGTCGCTCTTCAGCCCGACATACGCGCGCCGCGACCACATGCGCCCGCCGCCCGTCGTGCCGTTCATCACCTGGAACGCGGTCTCCAGGTTGAAGACCGTCGACAGCCCGCCGCCGAGATCCTCGAAGCCCTTCAAGCCGAACATGCTGGTGCCCCAGTCGCCGCCTTCGGCACTCCAGCGGGTCGCGCTGCCGCCGTTCGGCTGCGCGATGTGGTTCAGGTATTCGATGCCGCCGTCGATGCGGCCGTACAGCATCACGCTCGTCTGAGCAAAAGCGGCCGCCGGTGTGGCGGCCGCGATCAGCCATGCGAAATGTTTGAGTCGCAAAATGATGCCCCCTCGGAGTCTCGACCTTCCAGCGCGCGCCCCATGCGCGCGCCCCGGGTCCGTTTATCCGCGATCGATCGAGAAACGTCCGGGGCCCGCCGCGCAAAGCGCCAGCAGGCCGCCGGAGATCGCGATGTTCTTGTAGAAATGAATCATGTTGTTGATCTGCTCGCCGCCCGTCATCGTCCAGTAGTGATGGCCGATGATGCCGGTGCCGATCGTATAGAGCGCCAGCAGCAGCGCGAGCGCGCGCGTCTGGAAGCCGACCAGGATCGCGACCCCGACGAACAGCTCCATCACGACGGAGATCGCGGCGGAAATGATCGGCGCGGGCGCGCCTTCCGAACCCATGAACGCGATGGTACCGGGGAAGTCGACGATCTTCTTCCAGCCGAACATCACGAACAGGATCACGAGCAGGATCCGGGCAAGCAGCAGCAGCACATCGCGCTGGGACGCGAGAAACGGTTGATTCGGTGTCATGGTGTCGATCAACGAAAGCGATGCGCAAGGCGCAAATACGCCCGGCGCACCGGATTGCGAATGAACCAGGACGGGCGGCCGCCTGCGCCGCCCGTCCCGCTCTGCAACAACCGGCATCGGGCAACAACCCGATGTGCTGTGCTCCTCCTCTTGTCAGTTATCGCCCTGCTTCGTCGCGCGCCGCATCAGCGCAGCTTCGCGACGTCCTGCTCGGTCACCTTCGCGGCCGGATTGCCGAACTGCCCGGTCAGGTAGTTCGTCAGCGCGGCGATCTGCGCATCCGACAACTCGTGGCGGAACGCCGGCATCCCGACGTCCTCGCTGCCGGCCTTGCGCTGCACGCCGTTCAGGATCACCTGCACGAGGTTGGTCGGATTCGGTGCGCCCACCGTCGAGTTGTGGAACAGCGGCGGGTAATAACCGTCCGGCGTGCCCTTGCCCTGCATCTGGTGGCAAGTCGCGCAGTTGCCGAGATACAGCCGCGCCGGATCGATGCCCGACGACGCGAGTGCGGCGCCGCGCAGCGTCAGGCCGTCCTCGGCCGGCTTGCCCCACGACGAGCGCGACTGCTTCGCGTCGCCGCTGGCAACCGCCGGCACCGTGCGAATGTACGTCGAGATCGCACCGATGTCGGCTTCGGTCATCTTCGAGAAGCTGTGCTCGATCGCCTCGGCCATCGGCCCGGCCGCCTGCGCGAGACCCGGCACGGTGCCGGTGCGCAGGTACTGGACGAGCTGCTGCTGCGTCCAGCCGCCGATCCCCGCGTTCGGGTCGGACGTGATGTTGTAGCCGTCCCAGCCCGCCAGCACCGAACCCGACAGGAAGCTGCCGCCCGTCTCGTCGAGCGACTTCTCCTGCATCGCGATGCCGCGCGGCGTGTGGCACGTGCTGCAGTGCGCGAGGCCCTGCACGAGATACGCGCCGCGGTTCCACTCGGCGCTCTGCGCCGGCTTCGGCTCGTACGCGCCGTCCTTCAGGAACAGCCAGTTCCAGATCTTCAGCGGCCAGCGCATGCTCAGCAGCGCGGGAATCTCGTTCTTCGGCGGCGCCTGCTTGACCGGCTCGACGCCGTGCATGAAGTACGCATACAGCGCCTGCACGTCGTCGTCGTTGATCTTCGCGTACGACACGTACGGCATCGCCGGATACAGGTTGTCGCCGTTCTTCGACACCCCGTGGCGCACCGCGCGCTCGAAGTCCTCGGCCGACCAGTTGCCGATGCCCGTCTCGGGATCGGGCGTGATGTTGCTCGTATAGATCTTGCCGAGCATCGGGATCGGCATGCCGAGACCGCCCGCGAACGGCTTGCCGCCCTTCGCGGTGTGGCAGGCCATGCAGTCGCCCGCGACCGCGAGGTATTCGCCGCGCTTGACCAGCGCCGGATCGGCCGCATCGGCCGCGCTTGCGAGGCCCGGCAGCGCGAGGCAGCCGGCGAGGAGGAAGGTGAGAGTAGATTTCCGCACGGTCAGACTTCCTTCTTCAGCGTGTCCGACATCCGCAGCGCAAGCGCCGCGATCGTCAGCGTCACGTTCACCGTACCGACGGTCGGCATCGTCGAGCTGCTCGAGATGAACAGGTTCGGATGGTCGAACGTGCGGCAGTCCTTGTCGACGACCGAGTCGCGTGCATCCGCGCCCATGATCGTCGCGCCCGTGATGTGGTTGTTCGGCGCGAACTCGTCGTTGAAGACGACTTCGGTGCCGCCCAGCACCTTCGCGGCCGTCGCGTAGACTTCGCGCGTGTGGACGGCGCCGCGCTTCACGTAGTCGTCGATCGCATAGGTGATCTCCGGGCGCGGGATGCCGACCGCGTCGGTGGCCGTCTTGCTCGGCACGATGCGGTTCTCGGGCTGCGGCAGGATTTCGTGGAAGCAGTCGAACTGCACGTAGCGCGCGGAACGATCGCGGATCTGCGCGTCGAGCTCCTCGGGCTTCATCAGCTTGCCGGCCTTGAAGATCTTCTGCGTCTCCTGGTTGATGCGCGACATGTTCGACAGGTGGATCTTCTTCGCGGCTTCGGTCGCGCGGAACGGGCCGTCGCGGAAGCCGATCAGCGACGTCATCTCCTGCGGGCCGCGGCCCGGCCACAGCTTCTCGTTCGCGTAGAACGACACGCCGGTGCCCGGGTGGTCCATCAGGTTGCGGCCGACCATGTCCGAGCTGTTCGCGACACCGTTCGGGAAATCGCGGTTCGCGGACATCAGCAGGATCTTCGGCGTCTCGATGCCGTTCGCGGCAATCACGAAGTACTTGCCTTCGACGCGATGGTCGGCACCGGTCTTGTCCTTGTAGACCGCGGCGGTGATGCGCTTGTCCGGCCCGGTCTCGAGCTTGTAGACGACCGCGCTGTCGATCAGCTTCGCGCCGGCCTGCTCGGCCTTCTCGACGTGCACGATGCCGTTGTACATCGCGCCGATCGGGCAGATCGGCATGCAGTTGTTGTTCCCGCAACAAGTGGGCCGGCCGTCGTACGGGCGGCTGTTGCGCGCGACCGGCTCGGTCACCACGTGGAACTTCGGGTCATAGCCGTTGAGCGCGCTCTTGATCGTCTGCTCGTTGAACGACAACGGCAGCGGCGGCATCGGGTACGGCTCCTTGCGCGGCGAGTACAGGTCTTCCTCGGGGCCCGGGCCCCACACGCCGAGTTCCTCCTCGGCGCGCTGGTACCAATGCTCGATGTCGTCGTACTGGATCGGCCAGTCGCGGCCGACACCGTACACGGTCTTCATCTTGAAGTCGTTCGGGATGAAGCGCCACGCCGACGCGGCCCAGTGCCACGTCGTGCCGCCCACCGCACGGATGTACTGCGAGTTGAACTTGTGCTCGCCCTTCAGGATCAGGTAGTCGTTCGGCGGGCCGTATTCCGGATGCGGCGCCCACGCGCTCGACGGGTACGGGGCCATGAAGTCGGTCTTGTCGACCTGGTTGCGGAAGCGCTCGACGATTTCCCAGCGCGGCATGCGCGGGCCGGCTTCCAGCAGGATCACGGACTTGCCCGCCATCGCGAGCTGGTGCGCGACGATCGCGCCTGCGACACCCGAGCCGACGACGACGACGTCGGCCTTTTGCGTATCGGTATCGGCCATCAGGCTTGCCTCTCGATCGGTTTGTCGGCCCAGAAGCCGGGTTTGTTGGGGCAATACGACGGGATCACGAGCGTATCGGACACGACGCTGAACATTAATGCTTCTTCGTAGGTAATCACGACGTTGTCGACGATGCCGAGATACCACGCTTCAAGAATCTTCAGCGCGAGTGTTTCCTGGTCGGGATTCAGCGAACCGGACGCGAGTGCGCCGGCGAGTTGCGGCAGGCTGTCGGCGGTCTTGAACGAACCCTTCTGCAAGGCCTGCAGGAAGCGCTGGCCGAGCACGCGGCTCAGCCCCTTCTTGCCTGTCAATGCTTCGGAGAGCGTCATGAACGTATCGAGCGGCGCGGTGCCGGGATCGTCGGCGAGGGCCCGCAACGCCAGCGAGCCCGTGAGGCCCGCCGCCGTCAGCGCCAGTGCGCCCTGCAGCCATTGACGCCGAGTGATGCCTGTTACGGCTGCGTCGCCAGTGCGACGCGAGTGGGGAGTGTTGTCGTTGTGCATGTTTCCTTTTCTCTCGAACACCGGATTCGGGAAAACCACGCTTGATATTTCTCAAACATTGGCGCGGACCTGAAATGTACGCGCACAAATCGGATCGAACAATCTTTTTATAGTCCATTAAATGTTCCGCAATCCGAGACAATCGACATTTCGCTGCTTTTTTGTATCGTCGGCGCGACAAAGTTGCGGCCGACGCACCCATGTCGTACACCGGCGACACACTGACTGCGCGCGACGATGCAGGCGCATGTCGGTCGGTTAGAATCGCGTGCAATCAAACAGAAAGCTTCCCTCCGAGGGCGATCGAGCGATGAAGCAGCACGACAAACAGAACAAAACGGAACGCATCCACCACACCACCCGGCTGCTCTGGCGCCTTGGCGCCGTCGCGGCGCTCGGCGGCGCCACGGCACTGTCGCTGCATGCCGGCGCGGCCCGCACGGTGAGCGTCTCGCCGCAAGGCACCGTCACCGAAGTCCGGCAGAGCGTCGTCAAGTTCGACGAACCGATGGTCGCGTTCGGCTCGGCGTCCGCGCCGAATCCCGCGCGCGTCACCTGCAACGATTCCGCGGCCGCGCGCGGCCAGGGTCACTGGCTCGACGACAAGACCTGGGTTTACGATTTCGAAAACGACCTGCCGCCCGGCGTGCGCTGCTCGGTCGCGCTCAACGACGCGTTGCGTTCGGTCGCCGGCAATGCGGCCAGCGGCCCGCGCCGCTTCACGTTCCAGACGGGCGGCCCGTTCCCGGTGAACGTCCGCCCCGGCTCGCGCGAGATCGAGGAACACCAGGTATTCGTGCTGAAGCTGAACGGCCCGGCCGAACCGCGTTCGGCGCTCGCGAACATCTGGTGCGAAGCGGCCGGCATCGGCAACCGCATTCCCGTCACGGCCGCCGACGACGATGCGCGCAACGCGCTGCTCGATCACTTCGGGCTGAAGAAGGATGCCGCGCGCGTGCTGACGCTGTCGTGCGCGCAGGCGCTGCCCGCGAGCGCGAAGATGCAGCTCGTGTACGGCAAGGGCGTCACGAGCCCGAGCGGGATCCCGAACGAAACGGAACGGCGCTTCGATTTCACCGTGCGCGCACCGTTCGCCGCGAGCTTCTCGTGCGAACGCGAGAACGCGAAGGCGCCCTGCACGCCGCTGCGCCCGCTCACGCTGTCGTTCAACGCGCCGATCTCGCGCAAGAACGCCGAGGCGATCAAGCTGCGCGGCCCTGACGGTTCGCTGTCGCCGACCTTCGCGGCCGACGACAAGAGCGAGGAAGTCACCACTGTCACGTTCAACCCGCCGCTGCCCGAGCAGGCCGGCCTGACGGTCGAATTGCCGTCGGGCCTGCGCGACGTGACCGACCGGCCGCTGTCGAACGCCGACCTGTTCCCGCTCGCGACGCGCACCGCGCCGATGCCGCCGCTCGCGAAGTTCTCGTCGGGCACCTTCGGGATCGTCGAGCGCTTCGCCGAACCCGATACGCCCGCGCTCGTGCCCGTCACGCTGCGCAACGTCGAGGCCGACCTGCATATCGACGGCCTCAACACCCAGGGCGCGCAGTTCTCGAACCTGAAGGTCGACGACGACACCTCGATTCGTCAGTGGATGCGCACCGTCGACCGCTTCGACAACTGGTCGATGACGGCCGGCTCGATCGACAGCCAGATTCCCGGCCTGCTCGAACGCAAGGGCCAGCACCCCGTCTACGTGCCGCGCGAGGCCGGCGAGAAGGCGCCGGCACCGAAGGATCGCCGCATCGACGTGCGCTCGCTGACCCTGCTCAAGGGCCAGCCCGGCGTGCAGGCGCTGACGCTGCCGAAGGCGGATCCGAAGGCGCTGCGCCCGTTCGAGGTCGTCGGCGTGCCGATCGACAAGCCCGGCTTCTACGTGCTCGAACTCGCGTCGCCCGCGCTCGGCCGCTCGCTGCTCGCGAAGCCGTCGAGCATGTACGTGCGCACCACGGTGCTCGTCACCAACCTCGGCGTGCACCTGAAACAGGGCCGCGAAAACAACCTCGTATGGGTCACGACGCTCGACAAGGGCAAGCCCGTGCCGAACGCGCAGATCCGCGTGTCGGACTGCAACGGCGACGAAATCGCATCCGGCACGACCGACGCGCAGGGGCTGCTGAAGATCGACGGCGCGTTCGAATCGAAGCGCGCATGCAACTCGTCCGACTCGGAGCAGCGCTTCGACGACTACTTCGTGTCGGCCCGCGTGAACGATCCGAAGACGGGCCCCGACATGGCGTTCGTCAGTTCGGGCTGGAACCGCGGGATCGAATCGTGGCGCTTCAACGTGCCGACCGATACCGACAGCGCACGGACCGTGCGCGCGCATACGGTGTTCGACCGCACGCTGCTGCGCGCGGGCGAAACCGTGTCGATGAAGCACTTCATCCGGTCCGAGACGCTGCAGAGCCTCGCGTTCCCGTCGCAATACCCGACCCGCGTGACGATCCGCCATCTCGGCACGGGCCAGACCTACAAGCTGCCGCTCACATGGGCGGCCGACCACAGCGCGGACTCGCAGTTCACGCTGCCGGCCGCCGCGAAGCTCGGTGAATACAGCGTCGAGCTCGAAGGCGGCCCGGAAGACTCGCCCACGTCCACCTACTACAGCGGCAGCTTCCGCGTCGAGGCGTTCCGCCTGCCGGTCCTGAAGGGATCGATCGGCGCGCGCGACGCGCAGAAGAGCCCGCTCGTCGCCGTGAAGGAGGCGCCGCTCGCGGTGCAGATCGACTACGTGTCGGGCGGTGGCGCATCGAACCTGCCCGTGCAGGTGTCGGCGCTGATGAAGTGGGCATCGCCGCCGTTCGCCGATCGCTTCGAGGATTTCAGCTTCACGCCGTATCGCCCCGACACGAGCGACGGCAATGCCGACGACGATTCGCAGGACGGCGACAACGCGTCGTCGTCGAACAACGATCCCGACGCGACGAAGCTGATCGCCGACAAGCTGCCGCTGACGCTCGACCGCAACGGTGCGGGCTCGGTCACGCTGAAGGGCCTGCCCGACGTCGACGCGCCGAAGCGCATCGCGCTCGAAGCGACGTTCGCGGACCCGAACGGCGAAGTGCAGACGATTCGCGGCGACACGATCCTGTGGCCGGCCGCGGTGGTGGCCGGCATCAAGGCGGGCCGCTGGGTATCCGTCGGCCAGCGCGTGCCCGTGCAGGCGCTGGCGGTCGACCTGCAAGGCAAGCCGCGCGCGTCGGTGCCGATCGAGATCAAGGGCGTCGCGCGCATCACGACGTCGTCGCGCAAGCGGATGGTCGGCGGCTTCTATGCGTACGACAACAAGAGCGACACCCGCGACCTCGGCGTGCTGTGCTCGGGCAAGACCGACGACAAGGGCCGCATGGCCTGCGACGCGACGCTCGAACAGGCCGGCAACGTGCAGCTGATCGCGGTGGCCAAGGACGGCGACGGCCGCACGTCGAACGCGTCGACCTCGGTATGGGTCACGCGCGAAGACGAACTCTGGTTCGGCGGCGACAACACCGACCGGATCGACGTGATCCCCGAGAAAACCTCGTACGAACCGGGCGAAACCGCCCGCTTCCAGGTGCGCATGCCGTTCCGCTACGCGACCGCGCTGGTGGCGGTCGAGCGCGGCGGCGTGATGGAAACCCACATCGTCGAACTGAACGGCAAGAACCCGACGGTCGACCTGAAGGTCGGCGACACGTGGGGGCCGAACGTCTATGTGTCGGTGCTCGCGCTGCGCGGCCGGATTCGCGAGGTGCCGTGGTATTCGTTCTTCACGTGGGGCTGGAAGGCACCGGTCGAATGGGCACGCGCATTCTGGCGCGAGGGCCGTCACTATGAGGCGCCGACCGCGTTCGTCGACCTGTCGAAACCCGCGTTCCGCTATGGCCTCGGCGAGATCAAGGTCGGCACCGGCGTGCACCGTCTCGGCGTGACCGTGACGACCGACGCGACGCGCTACACCGTGCGCAGCAAGGCGCAGGCGCACGTGAAGGTCACGCTGCCGAACGGCCAGCCCGCGCCGGCCGGCACGCAGATCGCGGTCGCGGCCGTCGACGAGGCGTTGCTCGAACTGATGCCGAACAACAGCTGGGACCTGCTCGACGCGATGCTGCGGCGACGCGCGTACGGCGTCGAGACGGCCACCGCGCAGATGGAAATCGTCGGCCGCCGCCACTTCGGCCGCAAGGCCGTGCCGGCCGGCGGCGGCGGCGGCAGCGCGCCGACGCGCGAGCTGTTCGACACGCTGCTGCTGTGGAATCCGCGCGTGACGCTGGACGCCAACGGCAGCGCGACCGTCGAGGTGCCGCTGAACGACGCGCTCACGCGCTTCCGGATCGTCGCGATCGCGGCGGTCGGCCCCGACCGCTTCGGCACCGGCAGCACGTCGATCCGCAGTACGCAGGATCTGCAGCTGATCTCCGGCCTGCCGCCGCTCGTGCGCGAAGGCGATGCGTTCCGCGCGCAAGTCACGCTGCGCAACACGACCGACCGCGCGATGCAGGTCGTCGTGACGCCGCGCGTGACGGGCCTCGATGTCGCACCGCAAACCATCTCGCTGGCGGCCAATACGGCAACCGAAGTCGCATGGACGATCACCGTGCCCGAGCAGGCGCTCGACGCGGCCGGTGCGCTGAACTGGCGCATCGAAGCGGCCGAACAAGGCGGCAAGCGCGCGTCCGACGCGCTGGCGGTCGCGCAGAAGGTCGTGCCCGCGCTGCCGGTCACGGTACAGCAGGCGACGCTCGCGCAGGTCGACGGCACGCTGACGGTGCCGGTGGCCTCCCCGGCCGGCGCCGCGAACAACGCGCAAGGCTTGCCGCGCGGCGGCATCGCCGTGTCGCTGCAGTCGAAACTCGCCGACGGACTGCCCGGCGTGAAGCGCTGGTTCGAGCGCTATCCGTACCGCTGCCTCGAACAGCAGACGTCGCGCGCGATCGGCCTGCGCGATCCCGCGCAATGGCAGGCGCTGATCGCCCGCATGCCCGTCTATCTCGACAGCGACGGGCTCGCGAGCTACTTCCCGCCGTCGTCCGACGATTCGCACGCCGGCAGCGCGACGCTGTCGTCGTACCTGCTCGTGGTGTCCGACGAGGCGAGCCGTCTCGACCCGCGCTTCGCGCTGCCGGAAGACCTTCGCACGCAGCTCGAAGCCGGGCTCGCGCGCTTCGTCGACGGCCGCCTCGAGCGCAACACGTGGGCGCCGCGCCAGGATCGCGACCTCCGCAAGCTCGCCGCGATCGAAGCGCTGTCGCGCTACGGCGCCGCGCAGGGCCGCATGCTCGGCTCGATCGAGATCGCGCCGAACCAGTGGCCGACGTCGGCGGTGATCGACTATCACGCGATCCTCACGCGCGTGAAGGACATCCCGCAACGCGACGAGAAACGCGCGCAGGTCGAGCAGATCCTGCGGGCACGCCTCACGTACCAGGGCACGCAGCTCGTGTTCTCGACCGCGCGCGACGACGACCTGTGGTGGCTGATGACCAGCAACGAGACCAACGCGGCCCGCCTCGCGCTGGAATTCGCCGGCGATCCGGCGTGGAAGGACGAGATGCCGCGCGTGACGGCCGGCCTGCTCGCCCTGCAGCGCCAGGGCGCATGGCAGACGACGACGTCGAACGCGCTCGGCCTGCTCGCGGTCGAGCGCTTCTCGCGCACTTACGAGAGCACGCCGGTTGCCGGCGCGACGAAGGTCGCGCTCGGCGGCGACGAACGCACGATCTCGTGGTCGCAGGCGCCGGCACCCGCGCCCGCCGACCCGGCTGCATCGACCACCCCAGCCACCCCGGCCACCCGCGCCGCCGCGGCCCGCAGCGTGATGCTGCCGTGGCCGCGCGCGTCGCAGGCACCGGCCACGCTGTCCGTCACGCAAGACGGCACCGGCCGCCCGTGGGCCACGATCGAAAGCCTCGCGGCCGTGCCGCTGCGTTCGCCGTTCGCGGCCGGCTACCGGATCACGAAGACCGTCACGCCGGTGTCGCCCGCCGTCAAGGGCGTGCTGACGCGCGGCGACGTCGTGCGCGTGCATCTCGACATCGACGCGCAGAGCGACATGACGTGGGTCGTCGTCAACGATCCGGTTCCGGCCGGTTCGACGATCCTCGGTTCGGGCCTCGGCCGCGACTCCGAAGCCGCGACGCAGGGCGAGAAGACGCCGGACGGCGCCTGGCCGGCGTTCATCGAACGCGACTTCGACGGCTACCGTGCGTACTACGACTATCTGCCGAAGGGCAAATTCTCGGTCGAGTACACGGTGCGGCTGAACAACGTCGGCACGTTCGGGCTGCCGCCGACGCGTGTCGAGGCGCTGTACGCGCCGTCCGTGTACGGCCTGTGGCCGAACCCGCCGATGACCGTGAAGCCGGCTGACGCGGGCAAGTAACGAGTACGCGATGATCGATCAGGTATTGCCGCGGCCGGCGCGTTTCGCCGGCCGCGTATTCGTCGCCGTCGTGCTGGCCGCGCCGCTCGTCGCGCATGCGCTGCCGGGCTACGACGAAGTGCGCCGCAACTGGCGCAGTTCCGACTGGGTGCTGCTCGCGCGCGACGGCACGCCGCTGCAGCGCACGCGCGTCGACCTCACCGAACGGCGCGGCGACTGGGTGTCGCTCGCGGACGTGTCGCCCGCGTTTCGCGAGGCGATCGTCGTATCGGAAGACAAGCGCTTTTACGAACACAGCGGCGTCGACTGGCGCGGCATCGCCGGCGCCGCGTGGGGCAACCTGTGGAACGAACGCACGCGCGGCGCGTCGACCGTCACGATGCAGCTCGCCGGGCTGCTCAGCGATTCGCCGCGCCGGTCGGGCCAGCGCTCACTGCCGCAGAAGGCCTCGCAGGCCGTCAACGCGCTGCTGCTCGAACGCGGCTGGCGCAAGGACCAGGTGCTCGAGGCATACCTGAACCTCGTGCCGTTCCGCGGCGAGACGATCGGCCTCGCCGCGCTGTCTCAGGTGCTGTTCGGCAAGGCACCGTCGGGCCTCGACGCACGCGAAGCCGCGATCGCGGCCGCGCTCGTGCGTGCGCCCAACGCCACGCCCGCGAAGGTTGCCGAGCGCGCGTGCCGGATCCTGCGCGACATGCACGCGGAGCCGGCCTGTGCTTCGCTCGACGGCTACGTGCAGCTGGTCACCGCGCGGCCGGCCAGCGCCGCGCGCGACGACGGCGCCGCCCTCGCCCCGCACTTC